>JANOXS010000107.1:0-6962 GCA_031418535.1 Hyphomicrobiales bacterium
AAATCGTAGATGATCCCAAACGGGCCGCAGAATTAGGAATGCCAAACCCGTTCCGCGAGGTGGAGTGGAATGTGGTGCTGAGCAAAGTTTGAGTATCATTCGGCAGGTATGGTGCTGCTTAGGTGACTCGAACACCTGACCCCCGCATTACGAATGCGGTGCTCTACCAACTGAGCTAAAGCAGCGACTATTTAAAATTACCCGGTATTTGAAGTGAGTTCAAGTCACCTCAGTCAATGCCCGGATCGTCAGGCAAAGGAATTTTTTCGCGCGCAGCAATTGCTGTGGTCTTGGTTTCCAGTTGTGGGGTTTGCGTTTGGGCTGGCAACCATTGCCCGCCTCGCGCAATTTCAAAAGGTGGCTTCCATTCGCAAGCAACAATTTCCCCGGTCACTGGCGATACGGGAGTCCAGCTCGATGATCCAACGCCGTCAGACACCCAGATAGGATCACGCGCAGCATAAAGTGCGCGGGCCAACCAGTCTCGCGATTTGGCGTGGTCGCCTTGTGCACTTTCAATCTCTGCCATTAGACCACAAACGCGCGCTTGCGGATTTTCAGCACTGTAATTTTGTAAAACTTCGCGGGCCACGTCAAATCGCTGTGCATCAATTGCGGCCCGTGCAATTGCGCAAGCAATTTCGATGTTTAATTCTGGTTTGTCTGCAAAATCACGCACCCGTTCAAAGCGGTCTTCAGCAGTTTCGTCATCCTTGGCATTGGCAAATATTTGTGCAAGTTCTGGGTGAGGCGAATGCGCCCAAGTGCTCCTTAAAATTTTGAGAGCTTTTCGCGAATTTCCAGCGCCGAGTTGGCAACGGGCTGCTACAGCAGAGGCCGGAACCAGTGCGCTGTCTAAACCATGGGCCTCAAGTGACAGTGCCAGTGCTTTTTGCGGGTTGCTAACTTCTTCAACAAGAGCTTGTGCAGCTAGCAACGCGGCCTGTTTTTTCGCAGCCTCGGCGCGAGGCAGTAATCCAGATTTACCTTGGTTTGCAATTGTCGTTGCCGCCGCCGCCCAATCTTTAGATGCAGTTTGAACTTGTAACACCGCGGCCGACGCCCAAGGAAGCCTCGCGTTTTTAGCAAGGGCTCGATCAGCAATGTTGCGCGCTTCGGCCCAATCGCCCGCCTGTTTTGCTTCAGCAAAAAGTCCGCGCAAACCGAGCAATTCTGTGTCAGTTGATTTCGTCATGTTTTCAAAAGCGCGTTTCACGCCAGCGCGGTCGCCTTTTAATTGCGCGGCCTGGGCAGAAAGTAATGTGACCAAAGGTTCATTTATTAAAGTCTCGCCAGCGATGTTTGCATGGCGAAGGGCAGCTTGAGCATCACCGGCACCGGCAGCGATGATGCCACGCGACAGTGATTCATAGGCTTTGCGTTGCTTGCGAAACCGCAAATATTCCCGAGTTGTTGAGGGCGTGCGCCAAATACGTTGGACCATACGCCATAAGAACAAAATCACTCCAAGACCTATGGCCAGAATAATGACGGCAACCAGAACAGACATTTGAATGTCGCGGCCCAACCACGCAATTGTAATGTGCCCCGGCCGGTCCGCTAGCCAAGCAAAGCCAAGTGCTGCTGCAATTAAAAGCCCAAAACGCCAAAGTAACTTGACCATGGATCTCAGCCCTTCGCCGCAATCTGGCGCGCCACAGCCGAAGACGTTTTTTCCAGCGCTTGCTCCATTTGTATGCGAGCCACGGCACGATCATGCCATTTTTGCAAATCCACTGGCAGTGCGCCCTCGCTCACTTCAAGAGTTTTAACGGCGCTTGCAAGATCACCTTGGCTTGCCAAGGTTGCTGACTGCAAAGCCAATTGACTCCAGTCATCCACCCCCGAAGTTTTGATCGTCACCAAACCAGCTGCCAATGAAGCGGCATAATCCCACCATCCGGGTTCTGGTGCCGGGCTCGGTGCTGGTGTCGGTCTGAGTTGCGCTGCGAGCAGCGTCAATTCTTGTCCAAGGCCCACAGAATTCGGCAAACCCGCTTCAGATTGAGCCTGCAAAATATCTAATCCTTCTGCAGCCGGCACGATGACGGCAATACGCTCAAGTTCCACTTTATAGCCGGTGCCTGCAGCAATTTTTGCTTTCAAATCGGCAAGGCTTTGCGACAACACACTCATATCACTTGTGCCACCATTGCCAAGTTTCAAACTGGCAACATCTTTTTCAAGTGTTTCAAGTCGTTGTATCAGGCCGGAATTATCACCGCTCGAAACAGTAACTCCACCAGACACTATCTGAGCCTTCAAACTATCAACGGCATTAGACGCAGCAGTCAAAGATTTTTGCAAACTTTCAAAACGTGATTTGAGTGCTTGCGCATCAGATTGCAAATTTGGAATAGCGCTAGCAGTGGCCTGCGCTGCCGCAAGTTGCGTTTTCATTTCATCAGAAAAACCAACGATGGCCTCTAATTTTGTTCCCAACGTTGCAGAGGTTTTTTCGAGACCATCAATACGAACAGCCATCGCACTCATTTGTTCCGGTGGAAGATAACTCGCCAAAACATCACGGTAAAGCCAGCCTCCAGCAAGAGCTGAAACCACAGCAACTCCAGCTATGAGGCCACCACGCGAAACGGCACGAGATTTGGGCTTGGGCGTGACAGGCGAACCATTTTCGACAATGGTTTCAGGGTCAATGTCGATGATATCGTCTTCAATATTTGTGTTGGTCATGGGCATGTCACCTATTCTGCTTTGGCCACAGAATCAAGCATGGCCAGCAGGTCATGTTCAGTCGGGCTCTGAGCCACCATTTTGACCCAGCTTTGTGGCAGAGCAGCGGCAACATTTTGTGAAAGGCAAATATGCTTAAGATGGGCAACATCAAGGTTCATGCCTTCAATGTTGTGTAGCCAAATCTTAGCAGTGCGTGGCGAATACAGCACGACGGCTTCAGCGGCTAAGATTTTATTTTCCAAGCCATTCAAGTGCGCAGGAACAGCATCATATGTTGTGATGCGGTCAACCGCGAATCCTGCGGCAGTCAATTTGCCTTCCAAATCACCTGACGTTTCTGAACCTGAAATATATAAAATTGGACCCAATGTCGGCACACACGTTTTCTTGACATACGCAACCAGCCCATCAACATCTCCGCCTTCAGCGGTACCATTTGAAAATCCTGCGGCTTTGGCTGCCAGAAGCGTTTGCTGTCCAACAGCAACCAGCGTGACGTGTCGGATGTTCGTAATATCTTTCAGTGAGCGCACACCATTGGCGCTGGTAAGGCAGATAGCTTGGTAATGCTTTTCTGGGATTTGAATATTTGGTCGCGCAACAATTTTAATAAGAGGCATTATCATCGCCATGTGCCCCAAGGCCTTCAGCTTAGCAGCCAGTGTGGCGGCATCCTCTTCAGGTCGTGTGATGATAACCTTCATCAATAAGAAATCAATTTTCCGCCGCGTGCTTTCACGTCTTCGCCGGCATCCCTGCCCATATTCACACTATCTGCGAGGATGCCTTCACGAGTAACGGTGAAAACATGTTTCCCATCCAGCGTTAAGGCTTCGCCTTTGAACTTCAAGACGCCATTTTCGATGATCGCATGGCCTGCAATCGGCGTGCGGCACGAACCATCTAGGGCCGCCATAAAGGCCCGTTCACAGCTGACTGCAACAAATGTAGGACTATGATTTAGGGGGACCAAAAGGGTCCGAGTTTTGTCATCTGATATATTAATTTGAATGCCGATTGCCCCTTGCGCCACCGCGGGCAACATCACGTCCATAGGAATGATGGAGGTTATTTTGTCAGATAATCCGAGACGGTTTAATCCAGCAACGGCGAGGAATGTGGCGTCGGCCACACCGTCAGCCAACTTTTTCAGCCTTGTCTGAACATTGCCACGAAAAGGTGCGGTTTTTAGATCTGGGCGAAGCTTGAGTGCTTGCGCTGTGCGCCGCACTGAGGATGATCCCAGAACTGCGCCTTGAGGAAGCTCCAAAAGCGATTTCACCGTGAGGCTCATAAATGCATCGCGGGGGTCTTCCCGCGGCAAAAGTGCCACAACGTCTAAACCGTCTGGCATATGCGCGGCCATGTCCTTCATGGAGTGCACAGCCAAATCTATGCTGCCAGCAAAAAGGGCCTCTTCAAGTTCTTTGGTAAAAAGTCCTTTACCGCCGATCTCGCTCAAGGGCCGATCTTTAATTTGATCGCCCGTTGTTGTGAACGTGACGATTTCTATCTGATCTTCATTCAGGCCATGTGCTGCACACAAGCGCGCCCGTGTTTCATGGGCCTGTGCCAAAGCCAATGGAGAACCACGTGTGCCAATACGAATTTTACTCATTTGCTAAGTTTAGGGGCTGAATGCTAAAGCGGCAAGCCTAGACCTGCACTCAAATTGGAACCATGGCAACTTTACCCACATATATTCTGGGACTTGAAACCTCCTGCGACGAAACCGCAGCGGCGGTTGTGCGTCGTGATAGGGCTGGCGTCGGAACCATATTGAGCAATGTGGTCTTGTCGCAACTCAAAGAACATGCCCCCTTTGGCGGCGTTGTGCCGGAAATCGCAGCCCGTGCTCATGTAATTCATTTAGATCGTCTTGTTGCCCAAGCCATGCGGGAAGCCAAAGTTAACTTTGGCCAACTTAGTGCAGTTGCTGCCACTGCTGGCCCCGGCCTTTTAGGAGGCCTGCTTGTGGGATTATCAGCAGGAAAAGCAGTCGCCATGGCCCATCACATTCCATTTTTGGCGATCAACCATCTCGAAGGTCACGCCCTCACGCCACGCCTTTTGGCACCCTGCAAATTTCCATATTTATTGCTGCTCATTTCGGGCGGCCACACCCAATTTCAATTGGTTGAAGGCGTGGGCCATTATCACCGATTGGGAACCACCATCGATGATGCTTTGGGTGAAGCTTTTGACAAAACCGCAAAATTATTAGGGTTGGGATATCCGGGTGGCCCCCGTGTTGAAGCTTATGCAAAACGCGGCGACGCAAAACGCTTCAATTTTCCGCGCCCGCTTAAAGGACGCAAAGACTGCAACTTCTCGTTCTCCGGTTTAAAAACGGCTGTGCGCGAAGTAGTGAATTCACTCGACACATTGACTGATTCTGATGTGGCCGATGTCTGTGCCAGCTTTGAAGCTGCTGTTGCCGAAACATTGTCTGATCGATTGGCTCATGCCTTTCAGAAATTCCGCGAACTGCATCCAAACGTTTCCGAACCAACTCTGGTGGTGGCGGGCGGCGTGGCGGCCAATCAAACATTGAAAACTGTGTTTGAAGTCACTTGCCTTAAACACAGCTTCAAACTGAGCGTTCCGCCATTTCATCTGTGTACGGACAATGCTGCGATGATCGCATGGGCGGGGGCCGAAAGATTTGCGCTGGGGCATAGCGATGAAATTGATTTCAAAGCTAGGCCTCGTTGGCCATTGGACACTGTTTCTGTTCCTGTTTATGGCTCTGGCCGATTAGGAGCAAAAGCGTGAAAATTGCAGTCTTGGGCCAGGGCGCGTGGGGCAAAGCATTGGCCTATGTTGCCCAACAATCTGGCCATGAAGTTCAGGTGTGGTCGCGCGGTTCGACCAGTAGTGAAACTTGCGACGCGTCCATTTTAGCGGTGCCAGCACAGGCTGTGCGCGACGTGCTATTTGCCGTCAAAAGCCCAATCATCATTTCCGCAGCCAAAGGCATCGAACGAGAAACCGGCTTCACAATGGCTGAAGTAGTTCAGTCTGTACTTCCAAATAGAGAGTTTTATGCACTTTCGGGCCCAAGTTTTGCTGCCGATGTTTTAGCAGGATTGCCAACTGCAGTTACGCTTGCCGGTGATGACATCATATTAGCAACAGAATGGGCCGCTCATTTATCACTTCCCAGATTTCGAATCTATGCCTCCGATGATGTAACAGGCGTCGAAATTGGCGGGGCGTTCAAAAACGTATTGGCCATAGCCTGCGGAGTTGCCGATGGTCGCGGCCTCGGCGATAGTGCCAGAGCCAGTCTCATCACGCGCGGTTTTGCTGAACTTTCCCGCTATGCAAAACTTCGCGGTGCGAAAACAGAAACTCTGATGGGGCTTTCAGGATTGGGCGATTTATTGCTGACGGCAACCAGCAAAAAATCGCGAAATTATTCCTTTGGGCTAGCTTTAGGAAAAGGCCAAACGTCCAGTGAAGCTTTGGCGCAGGCGGCGGGTGTGGTGGAGGGTGCTTACACTGCACAAATTGCCGCCAAATTAGCCCTACAACTTGGAGCAGATATGCCCATTGTCAACGCTGTAAACGCAATCATTGACGGCACCTCCAATCCAGACGAAGAGATTGCCAAATTGTTGGCCCGCCCAGTTGGTACTGAATTTTAAAAAGAGAGAAAAATATATGCTATTTGCATTTCTGTGCACCGACAAACCAAACAGCTTAGATTTGCGCCTGAATGTGCGTGCAGAACATTTGGCTTATCTTGCAAGCTTGGGCGCACAAATGAAAACGGCGGGGCCATTTCTCGATGACGCGGCAAGCCCAAATGGCAGCCTGGTTATTGTCGAAGCGGCTGATCGCAGTGAAGCAGAAAAAATTGCTGCTGCTGATCCTTATGCACTTGCGGGCTTGTTCGCGAACGTGGAAATCAAGGCTTGGAAATGGGCGCTCAAAAATCCTGAGGCAGCATAATGGCCAACTGGCTCTTCAAATCTGAACCGGACGTTTTTTCATTTGCCGATCTCGTGAAAAAAAACAGGACTGGCGAAGAGTGGACCGGAATTCGCAATTATCAAGCGCGTAACAATATGCGATTGATGAAAATTGGCGACAAAGGTTTTTTCTATCACTCCAACATTGGCAAAGCCGTGGTGGGCGTGGTGGAAGTGTGCAAACTCATTCATCTTGACTCCACGGCGGATAAACCTGCCTGGGAATGTGTGGATATACGCGCAATTTCTGCGATGCCGCGAGAAATTACCTTGGACGAAATCAAGGCC
>JANOXS010000108.1:0-14170 GCA_031418535.1 Hyphomicrobiales bacterium
GCATGGTTTCAAAGTTGCCGTTTACAATCGCACCCGCGATGTCACCCACAAATTTTTTAATAACGCTGGCAAGTTGGCTGAGAACATTGTGCCATGTGACAACCTTGATGAATTAGTTGCCGCCATTCGCCCGCCGCGCCCGATTATTATTTTGATCAAAGCTGGCGATCCAGTCGACAATGAAATTCGCCTGCTGCGCGAAAAACTTTCCAAGCACGACATCATCATCGATTCAGGCAATGCCAATTTCCGCGACACCATGCGCCGCTTTAAAGAACTGGAAGATTCCGGCCTCACCTATATCGGCATGGGTATTTCAGGCGGCGAAGAAGGTGCGCGCCACGGCCCCGCCATCATGGTGGGCGGCAAAGAAGAGTCTTATAACCGCATTTCCAAAATATTGGACGCAGTGGCTGCCAAACATAAGAAGGAGCCATGTTCCGCTTGGCTTGGCGAAAATGGTGCGGGCCATTTTGTAAAAACCATTCATAACGGCATTGAATATGCTGATATGCAAATGATCTCGGAAATTTATGGCTTGATGCGCGATGGCCTCGGCATGAAGGCCGCAGAAATTGCAGCTGTGTTCAAGAAGTGGAATACGGGACGCCTTAATTCATATTTGATTGAAATCACCGCGGAAGTTTTGTCAGTAATTGATGCCAAAGCCAGAAAGCCCATCGTCGATATTATATTGGACCGTGCTGGCCAAAAAGGCACAGGCAAATGGGCTGTGATCGAAGCGCAAACCATGGGCGTGTCGGCCTCCACCATCGAAGCTGCCGTTGATGCTCGCGTCTTGTCATCCATGAAAGTGGACCGCAGTGCCGCCGAGAAAGCCTACAAAATCGCCGCCAAGAAAATTAAACCAAAGTCTCGTGCCGTATTTTTAAAGCAGCTTGAAGCAGCGCTCTACGCCGGTAAAATCGCAGCTTATGCCCAAGGCTTCGCAGTCATGGAACAAGCCTCAAATGAATTCAAATGGAACTTGCCACTCGGCACCATTGCAAAAATCTGGCGCGAAGGCTGCATAATCCGCTCGCAGTTTTTGGGGCTGATCACCCAAGCCTTCACCAAATCAAAAGGCAAAGGCAACTTACTTATGGCACCAGCTTTCTTGGCCATGATGAAAGACAACCATGGAGCACTTCGTGCGGTCATTGCCCAAGCCGCACTGGCTGGAGCACCTGCGCCAGCTTTGTCTAATGCTCTTAGCTATTTCGATACATACCGCCAGAGCAGGGGCACAGCCAACCTCATCCAAGCCCAACGCGATTTCTTCGGAGCACATGGCTTTGAACGCATTGGCGAAGAAGGCGCATTCCACGGGCCTTGGGCAGGCACCAATAAGTAACTAAATAGTTCTTTTCTATTTCGAAAATTGTTGATACTCTGCCACGATGATCTTTGATTATATCATCGTTGGCGGCGGCTCGGCTGGTTGCGTGTTGGCAGCGCGGCTATCAGAAAGTCCTGATGTCAATGTGTTATTGCTGGAGGCAGGTAGCTCGGACCGTAATTTTTTGTTCCACTGGCCAGCTGGTTTTGCCAAAATGACCAAAGGCATTGCCTCTTGGGGCTGGTCCACAGTTCCACAAAAACACATGAAAAATCGTGTGTTGCGTTTTACACAAGCCAAAGTAATCGGTGGCGGCTCTTCAATAAATGCACAGCTTTATAACCGTGGTAATCGCCTGGATTTTGATGAGTGGCGGCAGATGGGTTGCGAGGGCTGGTCTTATGAGGACGTGCTGCCCTATTTCAAACGCGCTGAAAATTTTGAGCGCGGTGCTGATGAGTACCATGGAGTTGATGGACCACTCGGTGTTTCTTATCCGCGAAGCTCCCTTCCCATCTGCGAGGCTTTTTTCAAAGCCGCTGGCGAAATTGGTATCCCCTACAATGATGATATGAACGGCGCATCACAAGATGGTGTGGGCTATTATCAACTCACCCAAAAGAACGCGCGAAGGTCCTCAACAGCGACCGCTTATCTCAAACCTGCGGCGCGTCGGCGCAATTTGCAAATTCGTCGGAACACCCAAACCCACCGCGTCATTTTACAGAACGATCGTGCGGTTGCTGTTGAACTTTTGAACGGCGAAATTATTCAAGCTGAACGTGAAATAATTTTAACGGCAGGCGCCATAGGCTCGCCTAAATTACTAATGCAATCCGGCATAGGGCCAGGTGATCACCTGCGGGATGTGGGCATTAAAACCCAGCACCATCTGCCGGGTGTGGGCTCAAACTTGCAAGACCATCTTGATCTTTTTGTGATCAGCGAGTGCAGCGGAGATCACACTTATGATAAATATGGCAAGCCTCATTGGGCGGCCCTTGCTGGTCTGCAATATCTGCTGACGCGCACAGGCCCAGCGGCATCAGCTCTCTTCAGCCAAGGTGGATTTTGGTATGCTGACCCTCATGCGCGGTCTGCCGATATTCAATTTCATTTTGGTTTGGGTTCAGGCATTGAAGCAGGTGTTGCCGCCCTAAAGAATGGCGGTGCAACGTTGAACTCCGCTTACATGCGCCCCCGTTCGCGCGGCACAGTTCGGTTGGCTTCTAATAATCCAAAAGATGCGCCATTGATTGATCCAAATTATTGGGCCGATCCTTATGATAAAGAAATGTCACTTAAAGGCTTGCGCATGGCACGCGAGATTATGAACCAACAAGCGCTAAAACCTTATGTGTTGCGTGAACACCTGCCGGGGTCAAATCGCAAAACCGATGCAGAATTATTTGACTACGCTTGCGAAAATGCAAAAACCGATCATCATCCCGCGGGCACTTGCCGCATGGGGCATGATGAAAATGCTGTCGTAACGCTGGAGTTGAAATTAAGAGGCGTTGAAGGATTGCGCGTGTGCGATGCTTCAATTATGCCTAACGTGACAACTGGAAACACCAACGCTCCCACAATTATGATCGCGGAAAAAGCTGCTGATCTCATTCGCAAAGGCTGAACATGTTAAAACGAAATGGCATTCCTGCAATTGGTCTGGGCACATATCCGCTCAAGGGCGAGGAGGCCTATGCGGCCGTGCGCAGCGCCATTGATTTGGGCTATCGCCACATCGACACCGCACAATTGTATGGCAATGAAGCCGAGGTTGGCCGCGCCATAAAAGAGTGCGGGCTTGCGAGATCTGATTTTTTTGTGACGACGAAAGTAGACCCAAGCAACGCCAATGCAGCACTTTTTGCTAAGTCGGTTAGAAAATCTGTAGAGGTGTTGGGTGGCCCCGTGGATTTGTTGCTCATCCATTGGCCACCTGCCGACACTGATATGGACGCGATGTTGGACTTGTTGGTTGAGGAAAAAACTCAAGCCAATACAAAAAATATCGGAGTCAGTAATTTCTCGCCATCGATGGCGCGCAACGCTTTCAAACGCACACAAGGTGCCATCATTTGCAACCAGATTGAATTTCATCCGTTGCTTGATCAAGGCAAGTTATTAGCCACCGCACAGGAGCTGGGACTTGCGCTTGAAGCTTATAGCCCCATTGCGCGTGGTGCTGCGTTGAAGTCTGATGTTATTGTCAATATTGCCAAGCAGCTTGAAAGGCCACCCTCAGAAATCGTGTTGCGGTGGACTATCCAGCAAGGCGTAGTTCCCATTCCTATGACAACAAAAAAGGAAAACGCAGCCTCCAATTTGCGCGCCATGCAGTTCGAATTATCAGAACTTCACATGCAGTCTATAGCGGCGTTAAGCGTTCAAAATCATAGGACCGTAAATCCAAGCTATATGGCTGGGCGGTGGTGAAACTAAACAGAACTCGCCATGCGCTGCTGAATCACCTGAAGTGTTTCAGCAATCGGTTTTTTCCACCAATTTTCAGTTGAAAAAATCTCAACTTCAATAAGGCCGTCATAACCTGCACCCTCGACGAGGCCGCGTAAATTTTTCAGATCAACAATGCCGTCGCCCATCATGCCACGATCATTTAGTATGTCTGTTGTAGCGACGAGCCAATCATTCACGTGAAAGCCAAAAATGCGGTTTTGCAGTCCAGCTCGCGCAATGTCTCTCTGCAAATTCGGATCCCACCACACGTGATAAGCATCAATACAAATGCCAAGATTATCGGCGCCAATGGCATCACATAAATCCAGAGCTTGCGCCATTGTATTGATGCAAGATCGATCAAGCGCGTAGACGGGGTGCAAGGGTTCAAGTGAAATTTTAAGGCCCAAAGTCTTGGCATATTCACACAACATTTGAACGCCATCGGCCACTTGCGACCGTGCTAAAACTAAATCTGCAGGCAAAGTGCCAGTCACGATCATAAATGAGTCCGCCCCAAGAGTGGCCGCGTCATCCAAAGCACGATAATTATCTTGAATATTATTTTCGAAGTCACGGCGCGTGTGCGCTGGCATGTAAGTGCTTCGGCAATAGCCCGTTACTTTTAAGCCTGCGTCGCGAATGTGTTTAGATATGGCCCTTACATTTTGCCCTTCAAGTTCGCGCCGCCAAGGGGCAATGCCGCCAAAGCCAGCGCGCGCAATAGCCTCAACTGTTTCTGCAATCGGCTTTTGAAAACCAAGTGTAGCTGTGTTAATTGCACAAAGTTCAGGGTGTCCAGCAAGCTCGCGCATCATGCACCATGCACGGCAAGAAGATGTTTCATGCGCTCCACAGCAAGCTCAGGCTTGGCCAACAAATTCGCCTGATCAGCAAGGCGGAAAATTTCAGAAAAATGCGTGATAGTCCGCAAAGATTGCGCACCATTGACCATTGTAAAATGATTTTGGTGGCCATTAAGCCACGCCAAAAATACAATGCCAGTTTTATAATGCTGTGTGGGCGCTTTAAAAATGAGACGCGACAGTGGCACAGTGGGTGCGAGCACAGCATGAAATTTTTCAAGATTATTTTCTGCCAGAGCCGTGAGCGCGAGCGAAGCAGCAGGCGCAATTGCATCAAATATTCCAAGCAGCGCATGTGAATATCCATTCGCATTCCCGGCAATCAAATCAGCATAATTAAAATCATCACCGGTGTACATTTTAACGGACGCCGGCAAGAGCTTCCGCATACTGATTTCCTTTTCCGCATCCAGAAGCGAAATTTTAATGCCGTCAACTTTTGTAACATTTTCAGCGATAACCTTCAGAGCGGTGTTCATGCCAGATTGAAAATCATCAGTACCCCAATATCCAAGAAGGGCCGGATCAAACATCTGTCCAAGCCAATGTAAAATCACAGGATGATCAGCCTCCTGTAAAACCCGTGAATAAACTTGCACATAATCGTCAGGTGATTTGGCCACGCGAACCAGCGCCCGGCTCGCCATGAGAATGATCCGGCCGCCGCGTTTTTGAATGGCGTAAAGTTGAAGCAAATAGGCGGCAATAACATCATCCAAAGTTTTGGCATCATCTGGTGAAATATGGTCAGTGCCGCAGCCAGAATAAATTCGTTTGGAATTTTCAGCGCCTGCATCATCAAGTGATCGCCCAATCAGTTGCAGCGCTTCTGGCCAAGTTAGGCCCATCCCTCTTTGCGAGGTGTCCATTGCCTCGGCAATGCCAAAGCCCAAACTTAAAAGATGACGGCGATAAGCAAGTGTAGTTTCCCAATCAATACCATTGTCGCGAAGCGGATCGGCCACAACATGTGCCGCTGCAAAAGCGATACGATTAAATAGTTTTGTGGGTGCTGTGATAGGAAGTGGAGTACCCATCACCTGATAGTTTGTACTTTGGCCTTGGGCATTTGGCAGTGAAATCTTCATGTCAATATCTCACACTCAAAAGACCGCCATCCACGGCAATGGCTTGCCCAACAGTATAGGGCAACAGCCCTTGCGCCATGGTGCTTGCCACGCGGGCCACTTCTGAAGGGTGCCCAAATCTTTTCACAACCGTAAGCCCGCCTTCAATCAGTTTGTCATATTTTGCTTTTGAAGGGGCCACCATATCCGTATCAATAAACCCAGGTTGAATCTCATAAACGCCAATGCCTTCATTCGAAAGTCGCGCGGCAAATAATTGCGAAACCATGGAAACTGCCGCCTTAGAAACGCAATACTCGCTGCGCATAATTGACAGCGCTTTGGCATTTGAAGATGAAATTGTGATGATGCTGTGGTGAACAGAAGACCGTGGTCGATCTAACAAACGCCGCGCAAAGCTTTGACATAAAAAGAAGGTGGCCCGCGTGTTCACATCTTGGCACAGGTCATAGCTATCTACACTCACATCCAGAATATCACCCCGCGTCAACACTGAAACGCCTGCGTTATTTACCAACGTTGTAATTGGGCCAAGTTTTTCGGCCATTTCGAGAAGGCTGCTATGTGTTTCAATTTTTGAAACATCGCCAAGCACCACAGCGCATTGGCGGCCCATGGCTTTAATTTCAGACACTACCTCATCAAGTGCAGGTGAAGCGACCATGTCGTTCACCGCCACATCATAACCGTCTCGTGCCAAAGTAAGCGCTATGGCTTTGCCGATGCCGCGTCTGGCTCCCGTTACAAAAGCTGTGCCGATCATGCGGAATCCTCCAACTTGCGAAGCGTTTCAGGTGTGCAAACAATATGCAAAATACAGTCAATATTAAATTCAAGACGGGCCTTCAGCGCGGCCTCTGTCATTATGTCGCGTTCAAAAACAATGGCCGCAGTGAACCTGTTGGTCAGATAATAATAAGCGACCGAAGCAATTGTGATTGTCACTTGAACGGCGTCAAGATTTTTGCGGAATAAGCCAGCCGCAACGCCTCGTTCCAAAAGTGTTGCCATACGACCAACAAATGTTCGGCTCATATCTTCCATACGTTTTGAATTCTTGATGTGCTTGGCTTTGTGTAGATTCTCAGAATTGACCAAGGTAATAAATTCCGGATTGGCCAAAAAATATACCCAGTTGAACGTCACTAGTTTTCTGAGAGCAGCAATCGGTTCTTCACCATCCAAGGCCAGCGCAGCCTCCGCCTCGCGAAATGCGGCATAAGCATCTTCCAACACAAGTTGGAACAGCTTTTCCTTGTTGCCAAAATAGTGATACATCATGCGCTTATTGGCTTTGGCCCGCGCCGCAATCACATCCACTCGAGCTCCACCCAAGCCATTCTTGGCAAATTCAACCTTTGCCGCCGCCATAATCCGGCGCTGCGTTTCATTTGGATCGCGGAATTTTTTAAGAGTTACGGCCACAAAATCTTCTCTTGAAATAACTAATTAGTTATTTATGATTAGGACAATTCATTTTCAAAGGCAAGAGCATGTATGATTACATTGTGATCGGTGGCGGTTCAGCGGGTTGCGTTATGGCAGCACGACTGTCGGAAATGCCAGATGCAAAAATTTTACTGTTGGAAGCTGGACCAAGAGACACTGATCCTTACATTCATATGCCAGTCGGTTTTTTCAAAATGACCGGCGGCCCGCTCACATGGGGTTATAAAACAGCACCCCTCAAACATGCCAACAACCGCGTCACTCTTTATCCGCAGGCCCGCGTACTTGGCGGTGGCAGCTCCATCAACGCAGAAATTTTCACCCGTGGCTGTGCGGAAGATTATGATGGTTGGGCTGAAGAGCTTGGATGCAAAGGCTGGAGCGCCAAAGACTTGCAACCTTATTTCATAAAGTCTGAAGGCAACACACGACTGGGCGGACCCGACCACGGCATTGACGGCCCTTTGGGCGTGTCTGACAATGGCGCACCCAACAAAATGTCTCTGGCTTATGTGCAAGGCTGCATGGAAGTCGGAATGCCATATAATCCTGATTTTAATTCGGGCAAACAAGAAGGCACGGGCCTTTATCAGACCACCACAAAGAACGGGAGGCGCTGCAGTGCCGCGGTGGGCTATTTAAAGCCTGCCTTGAAACGCAAAAATTTAGAATTGCGCACTGGCATCACGGTGCTGCGCATCGTCGTCGAAAACAACAAAGCCACGGGCGTGGAGATTTTAGAAAATGGCGCAACAAAAATTTTACACGCTGCAAGCGAAGTTATCCTGACAGCGGGGGCTATAGGCTCGCCAAAATTGATGATGCTCTCTGGCATTGGCCCAGCTGCGCATTTGCGCCGTCGGGACGTTAAAGTGGTACATGATTTGCCTGGCGTTGGCCAGAATTTCCATGATCATTTTTCAACTGATGTGGCGTGGATTTTAAATGGTCCTCATGCCTACGATAAATACAAAAAACCCCATTGGATGCTATGGGCCGGGTTGCAATACGCAATGTTTCGGAATGGCCCCGTGGCTTCTAACATTGTTGAAGCTGGGGCCTTTTGGTGGGGCAATCGCACTGATAAAACACCGGATTTACAGTTTCATTTTGTTGCGGGCGCAGGTGTTGAAAAAGCGGGGGACACTTTGCCCGGCGGCAATGGCGCGTCGTGCAATTCATATTTCACAAGGCCGCGCTCGCGGGGATCGGTCACCTTGCAATCCAACAATCCAAGCGATGCACCAATCGTTGATCCAAATTCTTTTGCCGAACCTTATGATTTAGAACGCCACATTGATGCGATCAAAATCAGTCAAGAAGTCGGTCGCACAAAATCCATGCAGCGTTATGTAACAGCCGAGCACATGCCCGGTGAAAAATGTAAAACCAAGCAGGATTATATCGAACTCTCGCGGGCCACGGCGCGCTCGTCGTATCATCCGGTAGGCACTTGCAAAATGGGTGTAGATGACATGGCCGTGGTTGACATGTCGATGCGTGTGCGGGGCATCGAACGCTTGCGCATTTGTGACAGTTCAACCATGCCCCGCGTGGTGTCGTCCAACACCAATGCACCAACCATTGCCATGGCTGAAAAGGCCGCTGATTTAGTGCGGGGAAATCGTTGATGCCAAAAATAGTCACCGCCGCTGAAGCTGTTTCGCACATCGCAGATCATGCCGTTGTTGCTGTCAATTCATCATCAGGTTTATGCTGCCCTGATGCTGTTCTGAGAGCTTTAGGCGAACGATTTGCGAAAGAGCAACACCCCCGCGCTCTGACCATGATTCACCCGATCGCGGCTGGTGATTTTTATGGCGTTAAAGGCATTGAACATCTTTCCGTCAACAAAGGTCAGATCGCGCGCACGATTGCTGGTTCATATCCCTCTGGCCCATCATCAGCCGAGCCACCGCAAATTTGGCAGATGATCACCAACAATGAAATTCCTGCCTACAACGTACCGTCAGGAATCGTCTTCGACATGCTGCGTGAAGCAGCGGCAAAGCGACCGGGCGTTTTAACTAAGGTGGGATTAGATACATTTGTTGATCCGGACCATCAAGGCTGCTCAATGAATGCGCTGGCCGCTGCAGCCCCGATTGTGAAAAAAATTAAATTCGAAGGCGAAGAGCTTCTCTATTTTCCAGCCATTGTTCCGCATGTTGGCATAATCCGCGCCACATCATCAGATCATCGTGGCAATTTAAGCTTCGAGCAAGAAGGCGCCTATTTGGGCGGCATGGAAGTGGCACTTGCCGCGCATAACAATGGCGGCATTGTTATTGCGCAGGTGAAACGCATTGTGCCCAATGATTCAATCACCACGCATGCCGTGCGCATTCCAGGCATCCTGATTGATTATATTGTGGAAGCACCAGAGCAATGGCAAACAACCCAAACCCCGTATGATCCCGCCATCAGTGGCGAGGAACGAAAGCCGCTCGATAGTTTTGCATTGATGGAGTTTGGCACGGGCAAAGTGATTGCACGCCGCGTGACCCAGGAGTTGAAAAAAGATTGGGCGGTGAATTTGGGCTTTGGCGTATCAGCAAACGTGCCGCGCATCATGCTGGAAGAAGGCCTGCATGGCCAGGTGACATGGGTGATCGAGCAGGGTGCTGTGGGCGGAATTCCGTTGTTGGAATTTCAATTCGGCTGCTCTTCAAATGCTGAGGCCATTGTGCCCAGCCCGCAGCAATTTACATATTTCCAAGCGGGTGGATTCGATTGTTCACTCTTGTCTTTTTTGCAAATCGATCAACAGGGTTCAGTCAATGTGCATAAGCTGGGTGCCAGACCGCATGTAACAGCAGGCGCTGGTGGCTTTGTTGACATCACGGCCCGAGCTAAGAAAATCGTGTTCTCCGGTTTCTACAATGCAGGAGCCAAGATGGACGTAGCCGACGGTAAACTCCGCATTTTGCAAGAAGGCAAAATCAAGAAATTGGTCAAAGCATGTGAACAAATTACGTTTTCGGGAAGTCGTGGTGTATTGCAAAATCAAGATGTAACTTATGTGACAGAACGTGCCGTGCTGAAATTGACACGCGAAGGCATAGTGCTCACCGAAATTGCACGGGGCGTGGAATTGCAAAGTAATGTTCTCGACCAATCGGAAATTCCTCTCATCATTTCCCCGCAATTGAAAGTGATGGATGCAAGCTTGTTCAACGCAGCAACAATAGGGTTGAAGCTCAATGATTGACACTGGTGACACGCGCATCCGTTTGGCAGTGAGCGATAAAGTTGCCACCATCACAATCGCTCGACCTGAAAAACTTAACGCTCTTGATTTTGAAATGATCTTGGCGCTCGAACGCGCTGCTCATCTCATTGATGCAAACCAACTGGTGCGCGTGGCTATTATCATCGGCGATGGCGAGCGCTCGTTTTGTGCAGGGGGCGATATTGCGGCTTGGTCGGCACAATCGCCTGAGGACTTTGGATTGCAATGGGTGCGCGTTGGCCACCGCGCATTTGATGCGCTCACAAGATTACGCCAGCCGCTCATCGCTGCCATCAACGGCCATATTCTAGGAGGCGGTTTTGAATTAGCCACCTGCGCTGATTTTCGTATTGGCGAAGAGCACATCAAAATCGGACTTCCTGAAACGAGTCTGGGCATCATTCCGGGTTGGTCTGGCACACAACGCTCGGTGAAACGTTTTGGCTCACAAGTCATCCGCCGCATGGCCTTGTTTGGAGACGTCTATAATTCCGAGCAAGCATTGGCGGCAGGCCTCATTGACCAATGCGTGCCTAAAGGTGAAAGCTTAAAAGCAGCATTGAAGCTCGCAGAAACCATCCTTACACGGAGCAATTTTGCAACCGCAGCCGCCAAAATGATGATCAACGCCGCCGATGGTGAGGATCCGGACCGGGCACTTGAAGCGTTGGCTGGAGTAGCTGCTGCACAGAGTGACGAGCTTAAAGATGGTCTGAAAAATTTCAGAGCGAAGAAAAAAACTCAGTAGGTTTTAACACCATTCACCCCGAGAAAAATTGAATAGAGCGATGTCGTTCCGCAGATGAACAGGCGGTTCAACTTGGCTCCACCAAAGCAAATATTTGATACCAATTCAGGAATTTTAATTTTGCCGATTAACGTGCCGTCAGGGTCGTAACAATGAACGCCGTCACCAGCACTTGTCCAAAGTCTACCATCTGAATCAAATCGGAATCCGTCAAACAGTCCAGCGGTGCAATCGGCAAAAATTGAATTGGCACCCAAAGTTTTCCCATCGGCTGAAACCGCAAATTTGCGAATATGTTTCGGGCCATTGGCTGTATGGGAAATACCAGTGTCAGCAATGTACAAAAATTTCTCATCCGGCGAAAATGCTATTCCATTCGGCTTGTCAAAATCGGTGGCAACGCGGGTAATTTCACCAGACTGACCGTCAATGCGGTAAACATGGCAACCATCCTGCTCCATTTCCGCTTTTTCTCCCTCATAGTCGATAACCAATCCGTAAAACGGATCGGTAAACCAGATTGAGCCATCAGATTTCACGCAGAGGTCATTGGGAGAGTTCAGGCGTTTGCCTTTGAAGTGCGATGCCAGTGAAACAACTGTGCCATCATGCTCAGTGCGTGAAACACGCCTGCCGTGATGCTCGCATGTGACCAATCGGCCTTGGCGGTCAACCGAATTGCCATTTGAATAATTAGAACCGGTGCGAAAAACTGAAACGTTGCCGTCGCACTCATCAAACCGCAACATCCGGTTATTGGGAATATCAGACCACACCAAATAGCGCCCACCGGCAACCCAAGCAGGCCCCTCGGCCCAGCGGCAGCCTGTCCACAAGCGCTCAACACGGGCATGACCAATCATGCAGGCGTTAAAACGCGGGTCTAGAGTTTCATACCCAGTGCCTTCGGGTTGGCCATAGAACATTATTTTTCTTCCTCACATTCCAGAACGACTACAATTGCGCACTGGTGTTCTTATTGCCAGTGTTATAGCGTTCTGAAAAGAATTTCACACAGGATTTTAATTGCGTCAAATCTCATTGGTTATTTTTGATTGTGATGGTGTGCTGGTGGATAGTGAATATCTCAGCGCAACAGTTTTGATTGATGTGTTTTCAGCAATTGGCATCACCATTGATCTGCCCTTTGTCTATGCCAATTTCGTCGGCCACAGTTTTTCAGCCGTTGCTGCAAAATATGCGAGGCAGTTCGGAACCGATGTTCCTGAAGATTTTGAGCAGCATTATCGCAATAAGCTTTTAGAGAGTTTTTCGGGCAATCTCCACGCCATGCCCGGAGTTGCAAATGTGCTGGGGAGTTTAGGCGTGCCCTTTTGCCTTGCTTCCGGCAGCAGTCCCACCCGGGTCAACAGGTCGCTCGAAGTGACCGACCTTAAGGAATGGTTCGTCGACAAAATCTTCACGACGACTATGGTGAAGAATGGCAAACCCGCACCCGACATATTTTTATATGCAGCAAAAGCCATGAATGTTTCGCCAGAGGAATGTTTGGTGATTGAGGATAGTTCCACAGGAATTGCAGCAGCAATCGCCGCTGGCATGATCACTTGGCAGTTTCGAGGGGGCATTCATTTTAACCATGGCTATCAGCACATTGAGCAGCCGCATTTGGTAGATCGGCAATTTGATCGTATGGATGCTTTCTTTGACACAAGCCCGCAGTTGCGGCGAAAACAAAAGGCCTAAGCCAAACATGGTGCGAAATATTGAACAAGAGAACTCGCGCTTAGACGAAGCAGCCAGAGCCGGCTGGCTTTATTACATCGCAGGCAACACGCAGGATGAAATTGCCCGCAAGCTGGGTGTGTCGCGCCAAACTGCACAGCGCCTCGTGTCACTTTCGATTTCGGAGAAACTCATCAAGGTTCGCTTGGATCATCCCATTGCAAATTGTTTGGAATTGTCGGAACGCCTGAAACAAAAATTCCAAATCGATTTTTGTGACGTGGTGCCGAGCGATCCTGAATCAGACTCAATTTCGTTGGGTGTGGCCCAAGCAGGTGCTGCCGAACTTGAAAAATATATTGTCTCGCAACATCCGGTCATAGTGGCCATGGGCACAGGCCGCATGTTGCGCGCCATGGTGGACCAGCTAACACCTATGGAATGTCCGCAGCACAAAATCGTCTCACTGGTCGGCAACATCGCGTCTGACGGCTCCGCCTCACTCTATGACGTGGTGAGCCGTGTGGCCGATGTGGTGAAGGCCCCGCATTATCCGATGCCGCTTCCGGTTATTGCAACCACTGTGCAAGATAAAGCTTTGTTGCTCGCGCAAAAGCCGGTGCGCAACGTGATCGATTTAGCGCGCCAAGCCGATGTCACATTTGTGGGTGTGGGCACTGTGGGCGATGACGCGGCCCTCGTGCGCGATGGCTTCGTAAAACCCGACGAAATGCGCGCACTGGTCAAAGCGGGTGCAACCGGAGAAATTGTCGGCTGGGCCTATAATGCAGATGGAAAATTGATTGAAGGCTTCACCAATGACCGTGTGGTAAGTGTGCCCTTGGATCAACCTGCAACGCGCCGCGTGATCGGCATTGCCATGGCACCGCCGCGTCTTAAAGCCATCAAAGGTGCCCTCGTGGGCAAGCTCATCAATGGCCTCATTACCAATGAGTCTATGGCAAAAGCACTGTTGACCTAAGTTAGGATGGGCGTTTGCCCGAAAAAAGAGCAAAAGCTCAAAATCTTTAATGTGTCATCTCTTCAATATCTTGCAGGCCATAACTGCGCCACATGTTGCAATGCAGCGACGATTCATCATTGACTCTTTTCTCTAAGCGTAGTGACTTATTCTCACTTCATGGGCAAATGCCCAGAAGACCACATGGGAGAAATTTAATGAAAGCTGTAGTAACTGGCGTGCTGAGCGCCTTTGCATTTGCAGCATTGGCAACGACAGCCATTGCTGAAACTAAATTGACCATTGCCACCGTGAACAACGGCGACATGATCCGTATGCAG
>JANOXS010000109.1:0-8804 GCA_031418535.1 Hyphomicrobiales bacterium
CAATGATGATGACTTGCGGGCTGTCACCATTGGTCCCGACGGTGCATTTCATACCATGAAAAAAAGGTCTATTTTTGTCGACCACACAACGGCCTCTGCTGAAGTGGCGCGCGAACTACATGCAGCAGCCAAACAACGCGGCATTGGCTTTGTCGATGCGCCAGTTTCCGGCGGCCAGGCGGGTGCAGAAAATGGCGCACTCACTGTCATGTGTGGCGGCGACGCTGATGATTATGGAAATGTTGAATCGCTAATTGCCCATTACGCAAAAATGTGCCGCCGCCTTGGCGATGCAGGTTCAGGCCAATTGGCTAAAATGTGCAACCAAATTGCCATCGCTGGTTTGGTGCAGGGCCTCGCTGAGTCTGTGCATTTTGGTATGAATGCAGGCCTGAAGATGGAAGATGTCATCGAAGTGATATCCAAAGGTGCTGCGGGTTCGTGGCAAATGGAAAACCGCCACAAGACGATGATTGCCGGAAAATTTGACTTTGGCTTTGCAGCAGATTGGATGCGCAAAGATCTGGGAATCTGTTTGGCTGAAGCTCGGAAAAACCAATCACATTTGCCTGTCACAGCACTGGTCGATCAATTTTATTCCGAAGTGCAAAAAATGGGTGGTGGGCGCTGGGATACTTCGAGTTTGATTGCGCGTCTGACAAAATAATCAGCCGCGCAATTCCCGCGCCATCTCCAATGCAAAGTAGGTGAGAATACCATCAGCGCCCGCGCGTTTAAACGCCAGCAGAGTTTCGGGGATGACTTTTTTGGGGTCAAGCCAGCCGCGCTCAAAGGCAGCCATTAACATCGCGTATTCGCCAGAAACTTGATAAACAAACGTGGGCACACCAAACTCGCGCTTCACCCGTGATACAATATCAAGATATGGCATACCCGGTTTCACCATCACCATGTCGGCACCTTCGGCCAAATCCAAGGCCACTTCGCGAAGCGCTTCGTCGGTGTTGCCGGGGTCCATTTGATAACTGCGCTTGTCGCCCTTCAAAGCACCAGCCGAACCCACGGCATGACGAAACGGCCCATAAAAACCAGAGGCATATTTTGCGCTATAAGCCATAATCTGAACGTTTTGGTGGCCATGCTTTTCAAGCGCTGAACGAATTGCGCCAATACGCCCGTCCATCATGTCAGAAGGTGCAATCACATCACATCCGGCATCCGCCTGCACCAAGGCTTGCGCCACCAAAACGTCAATTGTCTCGTCATTCAGAATTTCACCGTCGCGCATCAATCCATCATGGCCGTGCGATGTGTAGGGATCGAGGGCGACATCACACATAATACCCAAATTTGGGACAGCGCGTTTGATGGCACGAACAGCATCGCAGATTAAATTGGTGGGGTTTTTAGCCTCGGTTCCATTTTCGTCACGCAAATCAATGTCGGTGTTTGGAAATAGCGCAATCAGCGGAATTCCTAAGTCAGCTGCTTCCTTGGCTTTCTCAACAGCCAAGTCAATTGTCAGACGTGAAACGCCGGGCATCGCGTCTATGGCGTGGGCAGAGTTTTCTCCGCGCATTACAAAGAGTGGCCAAATCAAATCTGATGCTGTGAGCTGGTTTTCACAGACCAGCGCACGCGCCCATGGGCTTTTGCGGTTGCGGCGCAATCTGGTGGCAGGAAAAGGCGAATTGAAGTGCTGTGTCATAAAACTTGTATTAGCTTTGCTCAAAGGCAAACGCAAATCCACAACACAACATTAACCATGGTCCAAATGATTCATCTAAAATTTTAACAATTGTTAGGGTGCCACCCGGCATTGTCATGGTTAAATATTCATTGGGAAATTTCAGATGCAAAATTTTGGTCGCAACATATTAGTGCCTTTTATGGCAACAGCTTTAGGCCTAGGCATCGTGCAGAGCCAAGCCCATGCTGCAGCCACTCCAGCCGAAAAAGCGATGACTTTTCTAAGTAAGTCCATGGCCGTAGATTCAAAGTGCAAATTCTTGAGTGAAGTTGATCATGACGATCTTTCGAGTTTGGTTGCACGTGCTGAATTGTCTTTGGCAAACCGCGCCTCAGTCGAAATCGCCAAATCCGCACTCTCCCAGGGCCGCATCCTCGGTAGCGCTTCCGCATGCAATGATGCTGCCCGAGCAGAAGTAGATGCGGTAATTTCAGCAGCCAAAACGGCTGCCGCCCAAGCACCTGCTTTAAAGCCAATGGAGCCTGAAACAGCATTAGCTGCTCCGACCCAGGTGGTTCTGTCTGCTCGGGCGGTCAAGACAAAGCCAACCGCAAAACTAAAGCCGGCACTTGCAAGTGTTAAACAGCCAGTTGCAGCCAAGACTCCAAAACTCGCGAGTTATGCCAATATCACCCAGAAATATTACTTCGTAAGGCGCTGCGGGGGCTTGTCTTCGGCACACATAAATTCGCTCTATCAAAACGTGGTTGCGATGCACCGTGAATCTTTGAAGACGTTTGGCACGGGGCAAGTGGCCAATGCAATGCAACAAGCAGAAGCCCAAGCAGGTGCAAAATCTTGCGGTTAATTTTAGCTTTTGCTTAACGCAGTTTCAAAATACTGCGTTAGGCACTCTCAAAAACTCTTCGTAAACTGTGTTCAAACTCTAAGCAAATTGTCGAAAATATAAGAATAAATTTACCGAGACTCTTCAGTCAGCCTTAAACCCTCGAGCCTAATGTGAATCCATCACGAAGAACGGACCCAAAAGAGGCCGACTTCAAGAAACAGGAAAAATAGAGGTGGCTAACATGAATACATTAGTGGCTGTGGGGGATGCGCGTTTAACTCCATTGGATCCAAAACGCAAAGAAATTAAAAGTCGTTATTTAGAATCGTTGACGCTCATTGAGCGCCTGCACCGTCGTCTGCTCGATGTGATCAAGGATGATTTTGAACGCAGCGGCGAAAAAGAAGTTAACCCAGTTCAAGCCTTGTTGCTGTTCAATATTTCCGATGCTGAACTGACTGCCGGAGAATTAAAATCCCGCGGCCATTACCAAGGCTCAAACGTGTCTTACAATTTGAAGAAATTGGTAGAGCAGGGCTATGTAAACCATGAACGTTCAAATTCAGATAAGCGCTCGGTTCGTGTAAAGTTGACAGATAAAGGGAACGACATTCGCGCCCGTGTGGATGCTCTGTATAACCGTCAACTTCAAGCTATTGAAGAAGTGGTTGGCATTTCTACGGATGAGTTTGATCGTTTAAATAAAGCGCTAGCCCGTCTGGAACGCTTCTGGACTGACCAAATTCTTTATCGCCTGTAATTACCCTGCAAATGCAAATGCCCTGCTGCTGGAAACGGCTGTGGGGCATTGTCGTGTGAAAAGACACTTGCCACAATCCAAAACAATGCTATTTGAACGCTCACGAGACCCGGCATCTTATATTCGGAGAGGTGGCGGAGTGGTCTATCGCGACGGTCTTGAAAACCGTAGGGGGTGCAAGCCCTCCGGGGGTTCGAATCCCTCCCTCTCCGCCATTAAGCACATTGAACACATTGAAATTGATTTTGTTCTTGGTTGTTGAACACGAACTGGAACCATGATTGAGGTTTGAACAGCCCCTAGAGTTGTAGGCACTCTACGGGTTGAGCTTTTGCCAATTGCCCCACGCTTTGTGCGCTTTTACCGAGAGAGCAAATAAAAATGGGTGCCCCAATGAGCATACGGTTGGTAACATTCCAGTCTTGGAACATTTTGACTTTTAGAAACGCTGTGGGTTTTGCAGGTCGATGTTTGTAAAGAGTGACCAGACACGACACTAACAAAACCAAGACGGCCGACGATGGGGCCAATATGAAGAGGGCCACAAATGCCAATAATGTTGATCGCAATAATAGTGAGCGCCAATATGTTGGGCTGTATGATCCGGGTTAGTGAAGGTTCATTTCTATGAAACTCGAATTAGGTGACGGCCAGCGGTCTTAAATCTGCCAATTTGCTATAGCGCCACATCAAGCATCGTAAACTTCCTGATAAGCAATCTGCAGAGCTTAATAATGCTGCGAAATCACATCCGGCATCACGATCAGTGCAGCTATCGCTGCTGGCAAACCATAGGGGATGGCTTTATCTTCCAGCTTCAACAACATGTTTTTGAGGAACCCTGGTAGATTTCCCGAACGGAAATAGGGGTTCCAAAAAACAATAAACTTCAAAATTGCCAGCATCAATACAGAAAGAGCCGACAACAAAACAACAAAAATAAGCACATCTTGCAGCCCCATGAAAAATGAAATGGCGCTGATAAATTTAACGTCGCCGCCACCCACCCACTTGATTTTCCAAAACACTACAAAGAAAATAAACACGATGAGGCCGTAAGCCACATTGAAAAGGATGGGCGTAATATAGAATCCCAAATGCGGCATGGTGGGCGTGTTGAAATAAATCAAACCCGCATAACACACAAATAAGCCCATCAGCCCATAGGAGACGAGGTTGGGAATGGTGTAGGTTTGCACATCACAAATCGCACCATATATAATGGCGAGGCAGAACAGAAAATAAACGGTGCCTAAAGCAAAGTGCATCATGGCTTGAAAGTTTGCCCGCGCTGCAATTTAGCGCTGCTTGACGCGAGAGAAAAACATGACGTGATTGAGCACGCACAAAGTTGCCATCACAGCTGTGAGGATTATCATGGCCGCAATGCCGCCATTCAAATCACGAACCCCAAAATCACGAGACAGACTGGCCGTGGCAACATTCATGTGGGACCACAACATTGCGGTGTAAGTCATTTTAACAAATGCACCCAATGCAACATGGCCGGAAACGGCTGTGCCAAACCAGTTGCGGTAGCGATAAGCCGCCATGGGCACAATCACGGCACAGGCATATAATATCATCAATGCATAAGGCAATTGAAAATAAGGTTCGATGGCATAAGTGAATGGACCAACCAAGCGGCTGGTGTTGATGGTCAACATCCAAAGTATTTCAGACGTTGGGAAAGTATATAGCAAATAGGCCAACACTTCGTGCGTGAATAACAGCAGAAACAAACACGCCGCTAATCCATTTTGGATGGCATAGACCGTTGGATTCTTCAAAAGCTTTTTTCCCATGCGAAGATTTGCGCATAAAAACTCTAATTCGACGTTAATGGCATCATATTGGCCTTTTCAAGGCTCACAGTCTGAGTCGGTCCAGGCCTGTTAACGCTTTGGGTTGGTGTTTTGTTCCTCCAAATACCCTGCGTTGTATCTAAGTCCTTGCCCGTAAAAACAACTAAAAGTTGTTAATACTTGCTAAAATGAGCCTTAATATTAACTAAAAAACATGATTTGTGGTCACTTTTCCAAAGGGAAATTTCTCTTTTTCCGCATCAAAAATTGAATTATTGATTGAATATCAGCAGCTTAACTTAAATATGGAATAAACTTTTGGCATTCTGAAGGTTGCACTTTGTCGCCTCAATTCGTTGACTCACAGACTCCTTAATGATACGTTAATTTGCAGGTGAATACTTGTTATTATTTGTACAGGTAGATTTGCTAGGGAGAAGAAACGCAACTTAGAGCAAACTTTTCTCCTAAATCAGTAATGAGTAACTTTAAAATAGGGACAACAATCATGAAGACTCTCGTATCATTTTTCCGCGATTTACATGAAGATAAAAGCGGCGCTGCGTTCATTGAATACACAGCACTTCTCGGCGTGATCCTTGCTGTTGGTTTGGCCATTCTGACTTCAGTCGGCACTTGGGCTTCGACTGTTTGGACTACGCTTTGCACAGCACTTGATACAAGCAGCGGTACTGCTTGCGGCTAACATTGTTAGATTTAACACTGGGGAGATAGCTCAACCCAGTGCTTACATGATCAAACCGCCGCTGCTGATTTCAGTGGCGACGGTTTTTAATGTTTTCTTATATTTTATTTGGCGGAGACTCCATGCGCGGCAACACATTTGTTATGCTAATTATCGCCATCGTCTTCGGCGTGGTTGCGGTGTTCTTTGCCAATATTTGGTTGAGCAGCCAAACCGCGCGGCCCACCGCTGTCACAGTGGCCCCAGCCCAAGTTGAAACCAGCACCATTGTTGTGGCCAGCCGCAATATTTCTTTCGGCGAAGCCATCATCCCCGAAGCCTTGCTCGAAATTCCATGGCCCAAAAGCGCCATCCCGGAAGGCTCTTATGCCAAGATTGCGGATTTAACCACCGATGGTGTGCATCTCGTATTAAACCCCATCAGCCCCAATGAACCGATCCTCAAGTGGAAAATTTCTGGCGCAGGTGCCCGCGCTTCGCTCTCGGCCCTCGTTGGCCCCGGAATGCGCGCCGCCTCCATTCGAACCAATGATGTGGTGGGTGTGGGGGGCTTTATTCTGCCGGGTGACCGTGTTGATATTCTCTACACCAGAAACGCCAATGGCGATAATTCATCATCCATCGATATTCTGATCCAGAATGTGCGAATTTTAGCAGTTGACCAAGTGGCCGACCAGAAGAAGAGCGAACCCGTTCTGGCCAAAGTGATTACCGTAGAAGTAAAACCCATTGATGCGCAAAAAATTGCCTTGGCACAATCCACAGGTTCGGTGTCGTTCACACTGCGCGCCGCTGGTGGCGTTGAACCAGCTCCCGCCCAGCGCATCGTTGAACAAGAGCTCGTCTCGTCCACCAGTATTTATCAAACCGCCATTGATGCTCAAACCGCTGCTCAAGCTGCGATTGCCGCGCGTTTGAATGGCTTGGAAGGTTCGATCACCAATGTGGCCAAGAAGGTGGATGAAACCAACAGCAGCAAAGCCCAATTGGCGGCCAAATTAGCCAGTCTTGAAGCCGCCGTGAAAAGTGCAGCGGATGCAACGGGTAAAGACGAGCAAGCCTTGCGCGCCAAATTGGCAGCGCTTGAAACCGCCATCCATGATGCCGGAAATTCAACCGCGGGCGATGATGCCATGCGCGCCAAGCTGGCCGAGTTTGAAGCCAATCTGCGCGCCTTGGCTGCAGGCTCTAAACAGCCCATCATTATAACGGCTGCCGCCGCGCCCGTTGAAGTGTCCACAAAAGTTTCGGTTGGTGTCACACGCGGCACCAAGCGCGAGATTTATGAAGTGCCGATTGATGCAGCGAATTAAAGATTTGGAATGATTGATTTGAAAATGTTTTATCAACAAAAGTTCAAAAATCTTTGCGCCGCTGCTTTAGCGGTGGGCATGGTGATGGTGAGTGGACCGCTCACAACTGTGAACACAGCGGAGGCTGGCGCTCGCGTGGTTAAACTTTCAGCAGGCGAGCGTGTGGGCCACCTTGCTGTTGTGATGGGCAGTTCAGAATCAATCCGTGTCAACATGCCATTTTCAGAAATCATGGTGGGCGATCCTGAAACCGCCGATGTGAACGCGCTCACCAATAAAACCCTTTATGTGCTGGGCAAAAAATTGGGCACCACCAGTGTCACGTTGTTTGATGAAAACAAAAAACTGGTTGCGGTGATTGATATTGAAGTCACTCATAATTTAGAAGGTATGCGTGCAGCGTTGCAGGGGGCTATGCCCAATGCAAAGATCAAAATTCGCTCCTTGAATGGCCGTGTGTTGCTTGAAGGTGTTGTGCCCAGTGCGCCCGCCGCTCAAAAAGCCATGGGCATCGCCCGTGATTTCGCAGGAACTGACGTAACAGATTCAATGTCCGTTTCGGCCAATCAACAAGTGAACTTGGAAGTGCGCTTCGTTGAAGTGAGCCGCACCGCCGGCAAAGATTTGGGCATTAGCTGGGGACTAGATGGAAAGGGCGTGCAAGCGGGCACGGGTTCAGGCATTGGCGGATCTCCGCTCTCGGTGGGCCTTGGGGCGTTGTCATCATCTCTGCCATTTGGTTCTTTGCTGGCCAATGTGTTGAGCAAGGGTGTAAATGCCGATGTTCTCATTTCCGCTCTTGAACAGAAGCGTTTGGCAAGGCGCTTGGCCGAACCAAATCTCACGGCATTGTCTGGCCAAAAAGCCAGCTTCTTGGCGGGCGGCGAATTTCCAGTTCCGGTTTCCGATGCTGACGGCAAAGTGACAGTTCAATTTAAGACATTTGGTGTGAAGCTTGAATTCACGCCGATTGTGCTGGACGATGGCGTGATCAATCTGCAGGTTCAGCCAGAAGTGAGCGAAATTGACGTTGCAAACAGTATTCGCGTTTCCAACAATGGTGTGCAACTTCCCGCCCTCACAGTGCGGCGTGCTGATACCAGTGTTGAACTGCGTGATGGGCAAAGCTTCGCAATTGCAGGTTTATTGCAAAGTGTGAATGCCAAAACCGCCAGCCAAGTTCCGTGGTTGGGGGATATTCCAGTTGTGGGCGCCTTGTTCCGTTCTTCTTCTTTCCAGAAAAAAGAATCAGATTTGGTGATCATCATCACTGCGCGCTTGGCTCATCCGGTCGGCAATAAGCAGGAACTGCATGATCCGCTGCAAGATCCACTATCTTCAAACGAGCCTGAATTTTTTCTGCTCGGCAAGCAGGAAGTGTCACGCAAGAATCTCGATCTCACTTACAAGGGCCAATATGGCCACATTATCGATCTGCCAAAGGTGAATTATGGCCAAGTACAGAAATAAGCTCTTAGCAAGTCTGGTTCTCACCTGCGCTTTGGCCACTCCGGTTTTGGCCGAGGATTATGATGCGATGAGCCACAGTGACGGCATTTCGCTTTCGGCTGGTGATTCCACCCGCGCCAACATGGCCATTCAAACCGTCACACCGTGGCCCGTCTATATCAACAACACCGTCATCTATATGCGCAGCAAACGCGCTGCCGATTTGATGGAAATTTATTTGAGTAAATACGCAGCCCCGCCAGCCGCAAC
>JANOXS010000110.1:0-7245 GCA_031418535.1 Hyphomicrobiales bacterium
GTAAGTCTCGTTTCAGTCATCGTCCTATTCCAAACAAAAAAAGCGGGCCCCTCGCGGGACCCACTCTCATTTTCAGCTTTCGCTGCTATGTGAGTGAATTTCGTAAAGTAGCTTTTAGGGGATTTCGCAGCCTTTCACAAGGGGAAAATCGGAGAACCTTGCCCCCATCATTCTCATGCACTAGAAGCCTCACAAATTAAGTGAGAGTAGTGATGAGCGCAGACTCAAAAAAAACCTTCAAGCCCAAAGCCCGCGTGGCCAAGGGGTTTCGTGATGTGGGGCCGGATGAAATCAGGGGCCTCCGCGCCATGCTCGCCACCATTCAGGGGGTTTACGAATCTTATGGCTTTGAACCCGTGGAACAGCCCTTCGTGGAATACACTGAAGCGCTGGGCAAATTTCTGCCTGATCAAGATCGTCCTAACGCTGGCGTGTTTTCATTTCAAGATGACGATGAGCAGTGGTTAAGCCTGCGTTATGATCTCACCGCTCCTCTTGCACGATACGTTGCTGAGAACGCCCAAAAACTGCCAACACCATTCCGCAGCTATCGCCAAGGCTGGGTGTTTAGAAACGAAAAACCCGGCCCCGGCCGCTATAGACAATTCATGCAGTTCGATGCCGACACAGTAGGCAGCTCATCCCCCGCCGCCGATGCTGAAGTCTGTATGATGGCCGCAGATACGATGGAAGCGTTGGGCCTAAAGAATCAGTATTTGATGAAAGTTGGGAATCGAAAAATATTTGACGGGTTGCTGGAAGCTGTAGGACTTCTAGGGTCTGAACAATCAGAAAGAAAATTGAAAGTACTTCGAGCAATTGATAAATTTGATCGCTTGGGATTTATTGGGGTCGAACAACTTCTTGGAGCTGGAAGAACGGACGAGTCGGGTGATCGAACATCTGGCGCAGAGTTAAATCCCGAACAGATAAAGCGCGTCACGGACTACATTGTTTTGACATCATCTGCGTCTGGTGAAGATAGCTTGGCTTTGAGGAAGTTGGCACTGGAAAGAGGCGAAACTCCCAAACTTCTGCATCCCTCACTTGATCCAACTTTCCACGACAACCGATCAACCCTTAGAGCTTGGGAGATGGCAGTCGGTGGAACGCAAATTGGACGCGAAGGTATTGAGGAATTGAGGCAAATGTTTCTAACATTTGAAGAGGCGGGATATGGTTCGGGGAGAATTGTTCTTGATCCATCAGTCGTCCGTGGCCTCGAGTACTACACAGGCCCCGTGTTCGAATGCGAACTTCTCATGGAAACCAAGGACGAAAAAGGAAATCCTATGCGCTTTGGTTCTGTCGGTGGGGGTGGGCGCTATGATGATCTTGTGGCCCGCTTCACAGGCCAGCAAGTTCCAGCCACTGGTTTTTCAATCGGCGTGTCACGGCTTTATTCTGCGTTAGAGCACCTCAAGAAAAACAAAGCCTCTGATACCCTTGCTCCGGTTGTCGTCACCGTCATGGATAAAGAGCGCCAAGGCGATTATTGGAAGCTGGTGCAAACGCTGCGTCAAGCAGGCATTCGCGCTGAAATGTATATCGGCACCTCCAATATGCAAAAGCAGATGAAATACGCCGATAAGCGCAATGCGCCTTTAGTGATCATTCAAGGCGGTGATGAAAAAGCCGCAGGCCAAGTGATGATCAAAGATTTGCGCCGTGGCTCCGAACTGGCCTCCGAAATAGAATCCCGCGAAGAATATGCTTCGCAGAGATTGGCGCAATTTGCAGTGGCTGAAGGTGAGATGGTAGATGCCGTGAAGAAGGCTTTGGGATTGTGATCACCAAAGGGACCTCATCCGGCCTTCGGCCACCTTCTCCAAAGGAGAAGGGCAGTAATTTAAGCGCGGTATTTAACTTCACCCTTCTCCTCTGGAGAAGGTGCCCCAACGGGGCGGATGAGGTCCCTTTCTATGGCCGGTAAATCCCCCACCGAACGCCTTGCCCTCGAACGCCAAAACGCTGCTATCATGGCGGTGTTTGAGCGGGCGGGCTTTGACCAGATTGCGCCTGATATTATCCAGCCTGCCGATATTTTTCTCGAGCGTTCTGGTGAAGACATTCGCGCCCGCACCTTTGTGTTCAATGACCCCGAAGGCCATGAACTCTGCTTGCGGCCTGATCTCACCGTGCCCGCTTGCCGCTATCATTTAAGCCATGCGGAAAACGTGAGTGCCGAAGCAAAATATTGCTATCTCGGCCCGGCCTTTCGCTTTCCTGATGAAAAATTATCGCCCCAAGAATTTAACCAAGCGGGCCTTGAATGGTTCGGGGTGTCTGACATTGCATCGGAAGCCCGTATTTTAAAACTTGCAATCTCCGCACTTGAAGCAGCCGGAGCCACGGGACTTAAAGTTACCCTTGGTGACGTGGGATTGTTCAACGCATTATTAAATGACACCGAAATGCCAGACCGTTGGCGCAGGCGCTTGCGCCACCAGTTTTGGCGGCCACAGGCTTTTCAAAATTTGCTGTCAAATTTTGCTGCAGGCCATGCCCACAAGCGCAGCAGCATCTCACCGATCATTGATACGTTTAAGCCGGACCAAACTTATGAAGTTGTGATGCAAGGCGAACGCACATGGGGCGAAATTTCAGCGCGCCTTGCGGAAAAATTAGCAGACCGTTCCGAGGCCCCCATCCAACACGAAGCGATTGAAAATTATTTGAGCATTGAAGGTGCGGCCAGCGATGTGCCGATGCTTCTGAAAACTATTGCTGCTGGTAATGACTACGCCGCAGCTTGTGCTGCTTATGAACAACGCTTGGAACTTTTCGAAGACGCAGGCCTCAACCCGCGCCGCTTTAAATTCTCGGCAAATTTTGGCCGTGAGCTTGAATACTATACAGGCTTCGTTTTTCAAATCGAAGCGGACTCCGCCCATGGTCCCGTGGCCATAGCTGGTGGGGGCCGTTATGATGAATTGCTCTCTGATTTGGGCGCTGCGCAAAAAGTGCCAGCCATCGGTTGCGCCATTCACACGGAACGTTTAGCGGCGGTGCTGGCATGAGCATTCTTACCATCGCCATCCCTTCTAAAGGCCGCTTGATGGAATCTGCAGCGGCACTTTTCGAAAAAGCCGGATATAAAATTGAACGCTTAGGCACTGAGCGTGGCTATCGCGGAAAACTGGTTGGCCTCGAAAATATTGAAATCGCCTTCCTCTCAGCGTCCGAAATTGCCGCCAATTTAAAAGACGGAAAAATTGATGCAGGCGTCACTGGCGAAGACCTGCTGCGCGAAGCCATTGCACCCGACAATAAAATTGCCGATGTGGCGTTGCGTTTAAACTTCGGCCCAGCGGATGTTGTCGTCGCCGTGCCAAACTGTTGGCTCGATGTGGCTTACATGTCTGATCTTGATGACGTGGCCGAACAGTTTTACCGCACCCACGGCCGCAGGCTGCGCGTGGCCACAAAATATCTAAACCTGACACGGCGCTTTTTTGCCGAAAAGGGTGTGACGGGTTATCGCATCGTCGAAAGTTTGGGGGCCACCGAGGGCGCGCCCGCTGCTGGCACAGCAGAGTTGATCGTTGATATAACAACATCAGGGGCCACGCTGACCGCAAATGCGTTAAAGATTCTCGACGATGGCCTGATTTTGCAATCATGCGCGGTGCTCGCCGTTGCCCACAAATCTGAAAATGACCCCCAGCTGAAAAGCCTCATTTCCGCTCTTAGACGCTCTATTTAGTCGTTTTCGACATAAATTTAGTCTTTAAAATTGCATTTCGTGCCGTTACACTTTAGAGTGTGTAAAATGTGCGCTGGGGAGCAGTTTAAATCAAAGCTAGGGCCTGAGTTGACATCAAAGATCTGTGCTTGCGCGGAAACGATATCGCCCCCGGTGCGTTTCTGCAGCAGAGATGTGCGGATCTGAAGTCAACTGTTGCCTGAGCAAGGAGCCTGCAGGACACTGCGGGCTCCTTGTGATTCGCATTGGATGCAAAAACCTGTGAAATTGAAACCACTCCCAGCTGCAGAAACTGGCTTTTCGCCCAAATTCACGAGCTCATTGCGTGAGGGCTATTCTGTGGGTGCGTTGCGGGCAGACGCTGTGGCGGGGCTGACCGTTGCGATTGTTGCACTGCCCCTGTCGATGGCGATAGCAATTGCATCACATGTCACCCCTGACAAAGGATTGTTCACCGCAATTGTTGGCGGTTTTGTCATTTCACTTCTGGGTGGCAGTCGCTTTCAAATTGGCGGACCAGCTGGGGCCTTTATCGTCTTGATTGCGTCGATTGTTGATCGCTATGGCTTCGAAGGTTTGCAACTAGCCACCCTGATGGCCGGAATTTTTATTTTTGTGATAGGGGTCTTGCGATTAGGAACCTACATTAAATATGTGCCGCACCCTGTCACCGTGGGGTTCACAGCGGGCATCGCAATCATCATATTTTCAAGCCAGATCAAAGAGCTCTTGGGTATGAATTTAGCAGGCGCTGAACCAGCGCAATTCGTGCCCAAACTAGAAGCCCTGTGGACCGCAGCTTCGACCCTCAATGTGTCCGCGTTGTTGATTGCAGCTTTGACAATTGTGGCCATCGCTGTGGTCCGAAAATATAAGCCGCAATGGCCCGCACTTTTAATTGCGGTGACAGCAGCCTCGGTGATAGCCCTTGGCCTCCATCTGCAAGTCGTTACCATCGCCAGCAAATTTGGCGGTATTCCATCCGGTCTGCCCGCACCACATCTCCCAACATTTAGTTTTGATCTCATTTTAAAATTATTGCCAGATGCCTTGGCCATCACTTTATTGGGTAGCATTGAATCTCTGCTGTCAGCGGTGGTCGCTGACTCCATGACAGGGAGGCAACATCGTCCAAATACTGAATTGATAGCCCAAGGGGTCGCCAATATTGCCTGCGCCATATTCGGTGGAATTGTAGCCACCGGCACAATAGCCAGAACAGCAACTAATGTGCGTGCTGGGGCACATGGGCCCGTAGCTGGAATGTTGCACGCAGGATTTTTGTTGGTGTTTATGGTGGTTGCTGCACCGCTTGCAGGCTACATCCCACTTGCAGCCTTGGCAGGCATATTGGCCGTTGTGTGTTGGAACATGGTGGACAAGTTTGAAATTGTTAAATTACTTAAATCGTCGCCTGTGGCAGCCACTGTCGTGTTGATTACGATAGCTCTCACGTTATTCGCTGATCTTATCACCGGCATCGTGGTCGGAACTGTGCTTTATTATGTAACCTCCTATTTATTTAAGCCAACATCAGCTCAGCCATGAAATTGCCGAACATCCCGTGATATGGATGATGAGGAATCGAATCGGCTGGAGAATTTTTGATGCGAATGAAACTTTACGGCGCCACCTTGGCATTTTTGTTGGCGGGCAGCGTCTCGGCATTTGCCGCCACGTGTGGCAGCTCTGCCCAAGGCTTTGGAAGCTTTCTCGCAAGCGTTAAAAAGCAAGCGGCAAAACAAGGCATTGCGGGCGAAGCCTTGGCCACCCTCGACCAAGTTCAATATGATCCCGGCATCATCAAACGCGACCGAGCACAAAATGTTTTCTCGCAAAGTTTCCTGCAGTTTTCGGGGCGCATGGCCACTGACGGCAGAATAACCCGTGGCCGTCAGCTTGTTGCCAAATACAAAGATGTGTTTGACTCAGTGCAACAACAATACGGCGTACCGGCGCCAGTCATCACGGCGTTCTGGGCGCTTGAAACAGATTTCGGTGCTGACATTGGAAAGTCCCCCACCATCCAAGCAATTATGACGTTGGCGTGGGATTGCCGCCGACCAGAAAAATTTCGCCCGCAAATTATGCCAGCTCTCATGCTGATTCAAAATGGCGATTTAACCCCAGATGAAATGCGCGGTGCCTGGGCTGGTGAAATTGGCCAAACGCAATTCATGGCCTACGACTATAATGAAAGTGCTGTCGATTTTGATGGTGATGGCAAGCGAAACTTGCGCGATTCAATTCCCGATGTAATTGCCTCCACGGCCAATCTGTTGAAAAAAGGCGGATGGCAAGCGGGCCAAGCGTGGCTCCAGGAAGTTAGAGTTCCTGCCGATTTGCCTTGGGATCAAGCAGATCTTGCCATTTCATTGCCGCGCGCCCAATGGGCCAAATGGGGCGTTACAGCTGTAAATGGCAAAGGCCTGAAAGCGGATAAAGTAACGGCTGCATTGCTTTTGCCAATGGGCAAAAATGGCCCCGCGTTTTTGGCTTACAATAATTTCACGACGGCTTATTTAAAGTGGAATGAAAGCCTGATCTATTCAACCACAGCCGCTTATCTGGCAACGCGCATTGCAGGCGCACCCAAAGCAAGCACAGGTCGTGCGCCTGTTACGCCTTTGGACTTCAAACAAATAGTTTCATTGCAAGATAAACTTTCAGCACTGGGATATGACGTGGGTAAATCCGACGGCAAGATTGGCGCAGGCACCAGAGCAGCCGTGAAGGCCGAACAGATCAAAGCCGGCCTTCCACCTGATTCTTATCCAACAATCGAATTGCTCAACGCACTCTAAAAATTACTCATGGCGCAAGGCATCGATAGGGTCGAGCCTTGCGGCATTGCGCGCTGGAAAAAACCCAAACACCAATCCAATCAAACCTGATATTCCAAAAGCCATCACAATAACTCTCGGATCAGGCGCAAAGGGCACATCAAGAAATGATGAGGCCAGCCCTGCCAAGCCCAAGCCAAGCAGCACGCCCAAGAAACCGCCAAACAAACAAAGTACAATGGCTTCCACTAAAAATTGCGTGAGCACTTGAGAAGCCAATGCGCCGATGGCCAACCGAATACCAATCTCTCGTGTGCGCTCGGTGACCGACACCAACATAATATTCATGATACCGATACCGCCAACCAGAAGGCTGACAGCAGCCACTGCTCCTAATAACCCTGTCATAATAGTGGTGGTTGATGACATCATGGCGGCAATCTGCGTCAAATCACGAACCGAAAAATCTTCAGCTGCATTAGGCCCAACATGTCTGGTCTCGCGCAAAATTTCTGTGATGGCATCTTGAGCAGGTTTAATATCGGCAGGGGAATTTGCTGAAACTGAAATACTGGAAATCTTGGTGTTGCCTGCAATGCGGCGCTGAAATGTACGCAGCGGCATAATAATCGTGCTGTCTTGATCAGAGCCAAATGCCGATTGACCTTTAGAAGCGAGCACCCCCACAACTGTGCACGGCATGTTTTCAACGCGGATAGTTTGCCCAAGTGGGTCCACATTGCCAAGTATATTGGT
>JANOXS010000111.1:0-43481 GCA_031418535.1 Hyphomicrobiales bacterium
CGCAGGTGGTGCTTGCACCAACCAAGCTGAAAGCTTTTTTTCTCGTTTGCGCCGCATGGTGCAAGGCCAACACCATTACGTGTCACCTCATTACTTACATCAATATGCAGCCCATGCCGCTTGGATGGAAGATCATCGCCACCAAGACAACGGCACAATCTGTAAATCAGCAATTGGCCTTGCCATGGCACACCCTGTTAGCCGGAACTGGAAAGGCTATTGGCAACGGGCTGCATAAGTTTCCAAACACAAACACCCTTGCGGCGCTCACTGCCATCAATCAATCGACGCCTTGCTCTCATCCGTAAGGTTTGAACGACTCGCAACGCAATGGTTTGGCACAGCACCTTATCGCCAATATCTAGGCCCTTCTTGTTCATCAAGCGCAAGGTGAGTTGGCGCGTATCAAGCGGACCTTCGTCTCGCAAAGTGTTTAAACAGAATTGAGTTGTCTCCCCGCGTCGGAACACGCGGTTCAAATCCACATAAGGTGGGAAGTCTTCCGGCTCACCTGTTGCCGCAAACAATCGCAAGACGGCATTCACGTGCGCCAAATCAGCTTGTGCTTGATTAAGTCGGACTTCATAGGCCGCTATGGTATCTCTAATTTTGTCGCGCTTATTTTCTAACATCGAAACGCCAAGTGGTTTTCCCATAGAGGAAAGATAACATTTTAGAGTTCACAAATCTTGGTGCGTTTGATACACAATGCCGTAAGGTCATCGATCTTTTGAAATCCTTCAATCATTAGGCTGGCAGCATCAAAAACTCTGCGAGGATTTTGCTCTCCCCGTTTGAAATCGATCTTCAAACACAAATCTGCATCCTTAGGAGGCATTGTTGGATCCTGACTGAGAGTTACGATAAATTTCTTTGCCATAGCATAAAAAGCTCAAAACGGCTCTTAGCGCATATTTGGTTATCAATTAGTTCCGACAGGTAATTGAAACATCTTGTGTTCTTATTACGTTCCATGCTATCCCCTCCCCATGGCCAAAGCTCAATCTAATTTCGTTTGTCAATCTTGCGGTGATGTCACGCACAAGTGGTCCGGCCATTGTGAGGCGTGTGACAGTTGGAACACCATCACAGAGGAACGCTCCGGCCCACCTGCTTCCGGAGCCAAAGGCGCTGCTCTGCCCAAAGGCCGCATTGCCAAGCTGGTGGAACTGAAGGGCGAAAGCCCTGCCCCGCCACGCATTGAATCGGGCATCACCGAATTAGACCGTGCCACGGGTGGCGGCTTTGTGCCGGGTTCTGCTGTTTTAATCGGCGGTGACCCCGGCATCGGCAAATCCACGCTGCTCCTGCAAGCGCTGGCAGCACTCGCCAATAAAGGCGAGCGCGTGATTTATGTTACGGGCGAAGAGGCCATTGCCCAAGTGCGGATGCGGGCTTCGCGTCTCGGCCTCGAAAACGCACCTGTATTGTTGGCGGCTGAAACCAATGTCTCGGACATTATCGCCACCTTGAATGAAGGCGAAATTCCGTCTGTAGTGGTGATCGACTCGGTGCAAACCTTGTGGTCGCCCGCTGTGGAATCAGCACCCGGCACTGTCACGCAACTCAAAGCTGGTTCCGAAGCCATGGTGCGTTATGCCAAAACCAAGGGCGCTTGTGTTTTGCTGGTCGGCCATGTGACTAAGGATGGCCAGATTGCCGGACCAAAAGTGATCGAGCATTTGGTGGATACCGTGCTTTATTTTGAAGGCGACCGTGGCCACCAATTCCGCATTTTGCGCGCCGTTAAAAACCGCTTCGGCCCCACCGATGAAATCGGCGTGTTTGAAATGTCTGATCTGGGCTTGCGCGAAGTTACCAATCCATCACGCCTCTTCATGGGTTCGGCCGAACGTGCCGCCCCAGGCACCGCGGTTTTCGCTGGCATTGAAGGGACAAGGCCCCTGCTGGTCGAAGTGCAAGCACTTGTAGCCCCCTCGCCGCTTGGAACGCCACGCCGCACCGCCGTGGGCTGGGATACAACGCGGCTCAACATGATTCTCGCCGTCCTCGAAGCCAGAGCCGGAGTGTCACTCTCCAACCATGATGTTTATTTGAATGTGGCAGGTGGCTTGCGCCTGAAAGAAACCGCCGCTGATCTCGCCGTGGCTGCCGCCCTTCTCTCCTCCCTGTCCGACACAGTGATTCCGCACGGCACGGTGATCTTCGGAGAAATCGCCTTGTCTGGGGCAATCCGCCCCGTGGGCCAAACTGAGTCGCGCCTCAAAGAAGCTCAAAAACTCGGCCTCGTAGATGCAATTATTGCCGATCAAGGCGAAAAGCCCGTTAAAGGCACAATAAACGCCAAACAGGTGAGCACAGTGGCCGATTTAGTGGCTTGGGTCGCATCAAGGTCAAAAGGATTGCGCCGGATTGCATAAATCCTAATTCCGCACTGGCACCCGCCACAATTGTTTTATATAGAAGGTCCGTAACAGGCTTATCGGAACCCCAACGCATGTCCTTCCAAATCCTCGATTTCATCCTTTTCGGCATTATGATTGTTTCAGCTTTGTTGGCCTTGGCCCGTGGCTTCACCCGTGAAGTGCTCTCATTGGTCGCCTGGGGTGCCGCGGCCGCAGCCGCATATTTTGCTACAAAACAGCAACCGCTGATGGATCTCGTAAACCCACATGTGTCCAAGCCTATCATTGCCCAAATAGCCGTAGCAGCCACCGCCTTCATCTTGGTGTTGATCATTGTCTCGGTGATCAGTGTTAAAATTTCAGACCGTGTGGTCGATAGTCGCGTTGGCGCTTTTGATCGAACGCTAGGCCTGATTTATGGATTGTTGCGAGGCCTCATTCTCGTATCCATTGCATATTTATTTTATGGCTGGCTCTTGCCGGTTGACCGCCAAGAAGATTGGGTGCGCAATGCCGTAACCCTTCCCGCCATTCGCTCGGTGTCCAACGCTATGCTCAGCTTTATGCCGCCTGACATTGCCGAAAAACTTTCCAACGCCACATTGATTGGAAACCCCGGCGTGGCCGTTGCAAAGCCTGCCGATGGGGCGACTGCCGCACAAGATGGTTATAGCCAAGGTACTACGAAAGGCCTCGATAATTTAGTAGATGGCGCGGTTCCTGTCGTGCAAGAACCTGTGTTTGGTCAAGGGGCAACGCAACAATGAGCGGCGATTTTGATTTAGATGGAGATACCCTGCGCGAAGAATGTGGTGTGTTCGGCATCTATGGACATGCCGACGCCGCAGCCCTCACCGCACTCGGTCTCCATGCCCTGCAGCACCGCGGCCAGGAAGCCGCTGGCATTGTAACATACGACGGCGAACGCTTTCATTCCGAACGCCGTATGGGTTTGGTAGGTGATCACTTCTCATCAGAAAAAGTCATCAACCGTTTGAAGGGAAGCCAAGCCCTCGGTCACGTGCGTTATTCCACAACGGGCGAAACCATCTTGCGCAATGTGCAGCCTTTATTTGCCGAACTCGCAGCAGGCGGCATAGCCACCGCCCATAACGGCAACCTGACCAACGGCCTGACGCTTCGCAAAGACTTGATTGCCCAAGGTGCCATTTATCAGTCAACATCAGACACAGAAGCCATTCTTCATCTGGTGGCGCGTTCCAAAAAAACCCGCCTCGTTGAACGCTATGTGGATGCATTGCGAAACCTTGAAGGTGCCTACGCTTTAGTATCACTCTCCAATAAAAAATTGATGGGTGCGCGCGATCCACTGGGCATTCGCCCGCTCATGCTCGGCGAATTAAATGGTGCGTATATTTTGTGTTCAGAAACCTGTGCACTAGATATAATTGGTGCAAAATTCATCCGCGAAGTTGAAAATGGCGAAGTGATTGTCATTTCCGAAGACGGCATTGAATCGCACTATCCGTTTCCAAAACAAAAAGCCCGTCCGTGCATTTTTGAATATATTTATTTCTCGCGCCCGGATTCATTCTTGGGTGGCCGCTCGGTTTATGATGTGCGCAAAGCCACAGGTAAACAACTGGCCCTCGAAGCGCCGTGTGATGCTGATGTAATTGTGCCTATTCCAGACTCAGGCGTTCCTGCTGCGCTGGGTTACGCGCAGGCCTTGGGCATTCCCTTTGAGCTTGGTATCATCCGCAATCATTATGTGGGCCGCACCTTTATTGAGCCCACGCAACATATCCGCTCGCTCGGCGTGAAGTTAAAGCATAATGCTAACCGCGCAGTGGTTGAAGGCAAACGCATTGTGCTGCTGGACGATTCAGTGGTGCGCGGAACCACTTCAATCAAGATCGTACAGATGATGCGCGAAGCAGGTGCCAAAGAAGTGCACATGCGCATCGCCAGCCCGCCGATTAAATTTCCTGATTATTATGGCATCGACACGCCAGAACAAAAATCACTTCTGGCGGCCAGTCATAGTCTGGAAGAAATGCGCAAATTCATTGGCGTAGATTCTTTGGCATTTATTTCCGTTGATGGCATTTACAAAGCAGCTGGATACGAGGGCCGCGATAATGCTGCCCCGCAATTTACCGACCATTGCTTCACAGGCGATTACCCAACCCACCTCACAGATTTAGAGGGCGAAAACCCTAAGCAACAGCTCTCACTTTTGGCTGAAGCGGGCTGACAGATGTCTAAACTCCTCGACGGTAAAGTGGCGTTAGTCACAGGAGCATCACGTGGTCTTGGCCGCGCCATTGCATTGCATTTAGCCAAACAAGGTGCCCATATCATCGCCACCGCCCGCACCCAAGGTGGACTAGAAGAACTGGATGACGAAATCAAAGCGGCCGGATCATCAGCCACTTTGGTGCCCATGGACATCATGGATTTCCCCGCCATAGACCGCTTGGGCGCTGCCATTTTTGAACGCTGGAAAAAACTAGATATCTTGATTGGCAATGCCGGAGTTCTGGGAAAATTAACGCCAGTGCCGCATCTCGACCCTAAAATCTATGACGAAGTTATGGCAGTTAATGTGACTGCAAATTACCGCCTCATCCGCTCCATGGACCCGTTGCTCCGAATGGCCCCGCACGGCCGCGCAATTTTTGTAACATCGGGCCTTGCCCAAGATTGCTCGCCCTATTGGGGCGCTTACTCAATTTCCAAGGCGGCCCTCGAAGCCATGGTCAAAACCTATGCTGGCGAAATGGCAACAACAACAGTGCGCGTGAACTGCTTCAGCCCCGGTGCAACCCGCACCAAAATGCGTGCAACCGCAATGCCCGGCGAAGACCCGATGACGTTGCCAAGTGCCGATGAAGTAACAGCGCAAATGCTGCCAATGCTTGGCGATGATTTTCTTGATAATTGTGCCGTTTATAAATATGCCGACACAGGACTGTATAAGAAGACCTCGCTTTGATCAGGTGTTAAACGGTCACGCGCTAAACTGCTATTTCTGCCAAACTGGTTTCATCAAGACTTTTTAGAAACACCTCGCGGGCATTTGCAAGTTTACCCTTCAATTTGCATTTCGGTGACAGAGTGCAATTACCACCATCATTTCTAAAACATTCTACAGTCGCATGGTCTCGCTCTAAAAATCGCACCACCTCACCCACATGGATTGAACTCGCATCCCTTGCTAATTTTAACCCGCCTCCAGAACCACGCAACGATTGCACAAATCCCGCACGCACCAAATCTTGAACTACTTTAGTCAGATGGTTTCTCGATATTTTCAGCTGCTGCGCAATTTGTTCTGTTGTGAGAATTTGGTTTGGTGATGCGGCAAGCCGCATTAATGCACGTAGTCCAAAATCTGTAAAAGCTGTTAGCCGCATAGCATTCTCCCTTAATAAGCATTTACAATACCAAATAGAAGTATTAAACAAGCATTGTAAATACTAATTAAGAGAACCGTAAAATGAATATGGACCAACGGCGTTTAAAAATAGTGGACGAAACAAAAGCCAGGACAGGGATAGACGAGAAGCTGATTTCAGATTTGGTAAACCGTTTCTACGCGAAAATTCACAAAGATCCCGAGCTCGGCCCTATTTTTCAGAGTCACATCCAAAACTGGGAACTACATCTACTTCTGATGAATGAGTTTTGGTCATCAGTCGCCCTCATGTCAGGCCGTTATCATGGCAACCCCATGCAAAAGCACATACAACTACCCATTGACGGAAATCATTTCGATCGCTGGTTGGAATTATTTACAGAAACAGTTCACGAAACTTGCCCGCCAAATGCAGCGGTTCACTTTCTAGAACGTGCGAATCGCATCGCACAAAGTCTCGAGCTCGGCATCGCTGCAAAACATGGCGTTTTATTGCACCAAGGCCAGAGGTTTCTGCATCCAACACCATAATTCAAACAGGAATATAAATGGAAAACACAGATAAAGAACAAATTACACTTGTGGTGACAACCGAAGACCCTAAGGCCGGGAGCAGTCTCGTTCCCATGTTGATTGCCGGACTTGTGTTGGTCACAGTTGGTATGATTTTAGCCTTTGCAGTTAGCTAAGCACACCATCATTTTCCCTTATCAAACGGGTTATCACCACCGCGCAAACTGAACCTGATCGGCACACCTTCGAGTGACAGCTCGGCCCGCAAGCCATTCATCAAATAGCGCACATAAGTTCTTGGCAATTTATCGAGTTGGTTTCCGAACAACGCAAATGTTGGCGGCCTTGCGCTGGCTTGGGTGCCGTAGCGAATTTTAATGCGGCGACCTGTGGGCGCTGGTGGCGGGTTCTTGCGCACAGCAGCTTCCAACCAACGATTAAGCTTCGACGTTGAAATCCGCTGGTTCCACTTCTTGTCCATGTCGATGACCGCTTGCATCATCTTATCTAGTCCACGGCCCTGCTTGGCAGAAAGGGTGACAATAGGAAGCCCGCGAATATCCGGCAGAATATCCTCCATGATGTCGTTCACTTTCATCATGGCGGCTTGCTTGTCTTCAACCAAGTCCCACTTGCTCAAAGCCAGCACAATGGCGCGGCCTTCACGGGCCACAAGATCACACAGCGTTAAATCCTGCTTTTCAATATGCGCGGCGGCATCAACCAGAACCACTACGCAATCAGCATAACGAATGGCGCGCATAGCGTCGGTCACTGAGAGTTTTTCCAGCTTCTCTTTGACTTTGCCTTTACGTCTGATGCCTGCGGTGTCCCACAGCTTAATCTCGCGGTCCTTCCATTTCCAATCGCTTGAAATTGAATCGCGAGTAATACCAGCTTCCGGCCCCGTGAGCATCCGGTCTTCACCCAGCATGGTATTGACCAATGTGGATTTTCCCGCATTTGGCTGACCAATAATAGCTAACCGTAATTTGCGCTCTGGCTGATCGGGGCCTTCATATTCCGGGTCATAAGGGGCTGGAACAAAATCTTCATCTTCTTCTTCAGCAATTTTATTGGCTTCAACATCGGCATCAATATAAGGCCGCACCACATCATAAATGTGCTCCATGCCTTCGCCATGTTCACCAGAAATCGGCAATGGTTGCCCAAAGCCTAAGCGAAATGCTTCACCAACCGAATTGGCCACAGCGCGGGTTTCCGCTTTGTTGGCCAGCACGGTTACAGGCTTTCCCAGTTTGCGAATGCGTTCCGCAAATTTTTCATCAATCGGAGTAACACCAGCGCGCGCATCAATCACAAAGAAAATATGATCTGCAAGACGGGCAGCCTCTTCGGCTTGATCGCTCATCCGCGCTTCAAGCGAGCCCTTCTTGGCATCATCTAAACCTGCTGTGTCAAACACATCAAATTCAAGATCGCCAAGCTTGCCAGCACCCAAACGACGATCACGTGTCACACCGGGTTGGTCATCGACCAAAGCAATTTTCTGGCCAATCAGACGATTGAACAAAGTGGATTTTCCGACGTTGGGGCGCCCAAGAATGGCGATGGTCACTGTCATTGGGCTGACATATCTTCGGGTGCCAAATCAGGTTCTGCCATCACGTCAGGACATGTTGTAATTTTTGGATCGCACGGCTTAGCTTCCTTGCCGGTCACCAAAGGATCTCGGGCAGTTTGTTGGTCAGGCGGCAGAACTTCTTCGCGCTGGCCCGGTAAAATTGTATCATTGGTTTGGCCAGTGATTTTTTTAAATTTCGTGCAGCCACCAAGCCCAATTGCGGTAGACAGAACCAATATCATAATTATGTGCTTCATCAGAACTTTCTCACTTAACCGGCAAATTTGGCGCAATGAGCTGGATTAAAATCTGCGCCCTCTGGCGCATGGCGCTGGGCGCTTTGCCATCGGCATAAATTGCAGCCATGTTACTTTGCGCTTTCGTGAAATCTTTAAGTCGCCACGCGGCTAGACCAATAATTTCGCGCATCGCGTTGCGCCACACATTACCCTCTGTGTCGAAACGACCAAGTCTCACAACCAAGTCTTCGGGCGTTGCTGTATCAACCAACAAATAGCCCGCACGAATTCTTGCCAGATCCGCAAGCGCAGCATCGCTTTTCGCATCAGCTGCAAATGCATCAAATGTAGCGACAGCTTTTTCCGTATCGCCTTTGTCGGCCAACATCTGCGCAATGCGCAATTGGCCAAGCTGAGCAAAACCATCGTGGTTGACTGCCGCAAAGGCCGCAATTGCATCCTCCGATTTTCCATCGGCGGCTTTCTTAACAGCATCCAAATAAATCAGGCTGGCGTCTTCGGCCTGCTTGGTTTGATAATATGTCCACGCTTGAAAACCAGCAACGGCAAGCACAGCAGCAACCGCTAGGGCGCTTACATATTTACCATAGCGATCCCAAATCTTTTTATATTCTTCCGTGCGAACTTCCTCGTCTACTTCACGGAAAATCGATTCATCTGTTTCGCTCAAAGCCAGTCTCCATATCTTCAAATGTCGAGCTAAAGCACGCCCGCGGCCAAATCAAGGCATTTCAGGGGGTAACGTCGCTCACCATGAAGGAACCGAGCAAGCCAGCATCGGCCCGCTCCGCAGCCAAACTCTGCAAAGCCCACAAACCAACATTATCGGCTACAAATGCCAATTTCATTTTTGAGAGCCCCGGCACCACGGCAGTATCGCGCCACGGCTGTGCTTCCAGGGGCTGCCCTTCTGCTTCAATCACCTGCCAAACATGGCCATGAATGTGCACAGGTTGCGGGAATGATGTGGTGTTATCGACCGTGAGTACCACGGTTTCGCCCTTCTTCACTTCAAATAACGATGGCCCACCCGGCCCCGCCACGCCATTAAAAGCCCAAGCCAAACCTTTTTGCAGCAGCGCACGCGTATCCAACATTTCCGTGCCGACCATCGCGGATTTTAACCCGCCCTTGGCCCCGCCTGCAATCGTGACCGTGACCGCATGTGCGGTCGCCAGTTCACCGAGCGGCGAAAGTGGGTTTGCGGGCAATGCAAAATTATCTGGCAAATCATGTGGGCCAGACTCTCCAATTGGCTCCAGAAAACCAACTTCCGCCACATCTTCAAACAAATCCAACGCCACCACAATTTGTACCTTCAACTCTGGCAATAACAAATCCGCCCGCTGGCCCGGCGCCAATTTCAAAGACTCTTGCCCGAGTGGCTTCAGCGTTACCGGCTGACCATCCAAGGCGATTACAAAAAGATCTGCACCCTTAAACAATAAATTCATGGTCCGCACGTTGGAAGCATTTAAGACCCGCAGCCGCACAGGCTTCTCACTCGCGATCTTTATATGATTTTTAAATACGCCATTCAGTGTAAACCAATTGCCCATGCGGCCTTCGCCAATGGCATCTTGCAATTCGTTAAACTTACCAACCATTTTGCCAGCATCGTCAATTTTCCAATCATCAAAAATGAGCGGCACTTCAACAAAATCTTGAGGAACTGTTTCCTCAACAATCAACATTCCATAAAGGCCCATGTCGCGTTGCTGCGATGAATTCAGCAACGGTCCAAACCAAAAGGTTCCGGCATCAGGCGGGGTGAATATAATATCAACTGGAGTCTCATTATTGGGCTGTGCCACAACAGTCATCGCCTCGGCTTTTCCGCGCACGCCGAACCAATGCAACCACACTTCTTGATCAAGTTTATTGATCAAGCGTACTTTAAATTCTTGGCCCTGCTTGGCGCGGAGCACGGCAATCGGTTGCTCTTTGTCAAATCTCCACACAGGCGTTTTAGAACTGTTCAATCCTAACAACGACATTTCAGATTTCTCGGCCGTGAGAACTACAAAACCATCAGCGCTTGCTTGCCCCACAGCAAAGCGCGGGGCCATGAGCCCTGCTCCCAAGCTTGTGATAATTTGTCTGCGATTCATTTTCATGGATTGACCTCAGCGCACATCATAACTGAGTCTGTGACTTAATCGTGGTCGGATTTAATCTTTCACATCATAAGTAAAATCGGCAGATGGAAATTGCCGTGTGCGAACCTCTTCCGCATAAAGCTTTATCGCACCCTCAATCGCCACACCCACTTTGCCAAATTCTTTAACAAATTTGGCAATCTTTGGAGAAAGTCCCAACATATCTTCCATCACCAAAATCTGACCATCGCAAGCCGCCGATGCGCCAATGCCAATGGTGGGAATTTCGATGGCCTTGGTAATTTTCGCAGCCAATGGCTCAGCTAGTGCTTCCAGCACCACCGAAAATGCGCCAGCATCTGTCACAGCCTTGGCATCATCTTCAATCAGCTGCCACTGCTCGCGCAAGCGCCCTTGCGCCTTGAAGCCACCTAAAACATTGATGGATTGTGGTGTCAGGCCAATATGCGCCATAACTGGAATGCCACGCTCAGTAAGGAACTTAATCGTCTCTGCCATGCGGGCGCCGCCTTCAAGTTTAATGGCACCACATTCCGTTTCTTTCACAACACGGGCCGCATTGCGAAATGCTTGGGCTGGACTTTCCTCATAAGATCCAAACGGCATATCGACCACTACGAGCGCGTGTTTCGCACCACGCGTCACAGCGCGACCATGCATGATCATCAATTCCAGAGGTACTGGCAATGTGGTTTCAAACCCGTGCATCACCATGCCGAGTGAATCACCCACCAATAGAAAATCAACATACTTGTCGGCAATAGCCGCCGTATGTGCGTGATAAGATGTGAGCGCCACAATGGGTTCCGCGTTTTTGCGGGCGCTAATATCTGGCGCGGTAAGTCGTTTTAAAGAAGCATGAACAGACATATCATTTCACCAATTGAAAAACCGGAACACCAAACAGAACCGCATGAAGTTGTACAGTCAGCGCAAACAAAGCCACACCGCAAAGAACTGAAAATATATTATGGCCATCGCGCACTTCAGACGGTTTAAAATCAGTTCGCGCAAACCCGCGCCAAAATTGCCATGAGAACAAACCAACCAAGACACCATAGCCGACCATATATTGTGTGCCATGCGGTCCATAGAAATGGGAAAGCGCAATAATTGCAAAACCAAGTGCCAGTGGATGTCGCAAACCATTGCGCCAAGACCCACGGCACAAAGCAATGCCAATGCAAATGAACCCAACAAAACTCAAAACAAAATGGATGTAAAAACTCAGACTAAATTGCATTGCAGCCCCTCTTTGCTTCTCATACAACGCAATCCAAATTTTAGCAAAAGCAGCAATCTGAAACAGTATACTAACCAGAAGTCCCGTGATATGAGCGATTGCGATGGCCAAATCATAAGCTAATTTACAGGGAAATTACCATGAAACCAACTCTCATTCTTGTCGGTGCAGATAAAGGCGGCGTGGGCAAGACCACCGTATCGCGTTCATTGCTGGATTATTTCGCGCGCAAAAATGTGTTGACCAGAGCGTTTGACACTGAAAATCCTCGTGGTTCGCTGAAACGCTTTTATCCTGCTGCCGCAGAAATTATTGACCTTGGCAATGTGGCTCATCAGATGCGCGTTCTTGACACCATGGAAAGTGCCAACGTGCCCGTCACCGTGGTTGATTTGAAAGCTGGCAACTTGTCTTATGCGCTAGATTTGTTTGAGCGCATTGGCGTTCTGGAAGCCGCGCGCAACGGCGTGTTTAACATGGGTTTGTTCCATGTGGTTGGACCGTCCATCGCATCGCTGGATGAAATTGGCGAAATCGCCAAATATCTGCAAGGTGTGCAATATGTGGTGGCCCGCAACTCGATCAATGAAACTAATTTCTTTGAATGGGATGAAGTGACCCACCGCAAATATTTCTCCGCCATTCCAAAGGCCCAAGAAATCAACGTACCCAAGCTCAATGAAATGGCTTACGAGCAAGTTGATGTGTCTGGTGTAACTTTTAAAGACTTCATTGAAAATCGTTCCGCTGATGGCAGCCAAGGCAAGTTCTCCTTCGTGCTCCGTGGCTATGTGCGCAAATGGTGTTCAGAAATTGATGCCGAATTTGCGCATGTGCAAATGCTACAAGAAATTGTGGCTGGTGGCCGCGCTGCTGGCAGCCTCGTCTAAGGTTTAATTTTCCGTGGCCCACATTCCCACGGTTTATATCACCGCATCCGACCAACACCGCAACGGCAAAACTTTGCTGGCGCGGCTGTTGGCTGATTATTTGATGCTGGATGGTTGCGATCCCTTTATGATCGACACGGATGCGCCCGATGGCCCCTTACGCAACTATTTTCCGGGCCGGACGGCTTTGGCCGACTTTGCCCAGATGCAAGGCCAAATGAAACTCTTCGATACAATTCTGGCATCCCCCGGCCGCGATTATGTGGTGGATCTTCCCGCTCGCCATTTGGACGGGTTTTTCAAAGCCGTTTATGAACTCAATTTTTTTGCTGAGCTTAAAAATGCTGGTTTTAGAATTATCGTATTCTTTATCGTCGACCGTACTGTTGCGTCATTAAAAGCAGCAAGGCTCCTCCAAGAATTTCCGGGCATTGATTTGTTTGTGCCAGTTTGCAACGAATTTGTAGGCTCAAGTTGGCCCAAATCCGAGAGTGGCTTGGTCATCCCGGCGCTCCCCCAAGCCCTTGCCTTTGCCGTGACCGAGCGCCGCTTTTCGTTTCGCACATTTGTGTTGGGCGACATGCAGCACTTGGCCCCCGAACACCATAATGCGCTCAACACATTTTTATATGATGTGTTGAGCAATCTTGGAAATCTCGATCCGATTGAAAGCGCTTAAGCCACAACCGTATAGCCAGCCAACTTCATCACCCGCATCAGTTCTTTGTAGCCAATCTGCGCCATTTTAAGCGGAGGTGATTTTACTGGGTCTTGTTCAGCTTCAACAACAAACCAACCTTCATAGCCGTAACCTGCAAGCTGCTTCACGATCGCTTCAAAATCAAGCGAGCCATCGCCGGGCACTGTGAAGGCACCAAGAGCCACAGCATCTAAAAATGATTGCTTGTTGCGGTCCAGTACATTGATAACAGCCATGCGTACATCTTTTGTATGAACATGCGTAATCCGCGTATGATGCTTATCAATGCACCGTGCAACATCGCCACCAGCAAATGCCATGTGGCCTGCGTCCATCAACAATGGAATGCTTGAATGGGCCATCAACATATCAAGCTCCGCTTCAGTCTCAACATAAGTGCCCATGTGATGGTGAAACGACAATGGCATTCCTTGCGCCGCCGCCCAATCACTTAGTGCTGATACGCGCTCGCCATAGCTTTTGAATTCTTCTTCCGTAAATTTTGGTTTGGTGGCCAGTGGTCGCTCACGAAGGCCTTGAACGCTGTTGGCCACTTCACCATAAACCACGCAAGGCGCATCAACGGCTTTGAACAAGTCGATCATGGGTTGCACGCGCAATTTATTGGAAGCTAAATCCTCCGTTGCCAACGTGCCCGAAAACCATCCGCCACATAATGTAGTGTCAGCTGCTTTCAGAATAGGCAACATGGTTTCAGGATCGGGCGGAAAACGCCGGCCCATTTCCATGCCAGTAAAACCCGCACTGCGCGATTGGCGCAAACATTCTTCAAGTGAAACATCATCGCTGAGTTCCACCAAATCATCGTTCCACCATGCAATTGGCGACATGCCCAATCTAGCTTTCATCATTTTATCCTCTTGATTTGGCTGAGCTTATAATTGGCGTCGTGACAGCCTACAAGCCGCCAAGTGCAGCCAAATGAAAGCAAATGATAGATTCAGTTGCCTAAAATAGTCGGCAAGCGCAGCCCCTGCTCTCTGGCGCATTCAACGGCGGTTTCATAGCCCGCATCAGCATGACGCCACACGCCAGAAGCCGGGTCATTCCACAAAACCCGTTCAATGCGCTTGGCCGCAGCATCAGTGCCGTCTGCTACAATCACCACACCTGAATGTTGCGAAAAGCCCATGCCCACGCCGCCGCCATGGTGCAGCGAGACCCATGTTGCACCTGAAGCCGTGTTCACCAGCGCATTGAGCAATGGCCAGTCAGACACTGCATCAGACCCATCCAACATGCTTTCAGTTTCGCGGTTGGGTGAAGCTACGGAACCAGAATCCAGATGATCGCGGCCAATCACAATCGGAGCTTTAAGCTCTCCTGATTTCACCATGTCATTAAACATTAATCCAGCGCGGTGCCGATCACCGAGCCCTATCCAGCAAATGCGTGCAGGCAAACCTTGAAACGCTATGCGGTCTGCTGCCATATCCAACCAGCGATGCAAATGTGCATTTTCGGGAAACAGCTTTTTCATCGCAGCATCCGTTTTATAAATATCTTCAGGATCACCAGACAGTGCAACCCAACGGAACGGACCAATGCCTTTGCAGAACAGCGGCCTGATATATGCCGGAACAAAGCCCGGAAACGCGAAGGCATTTTCCAAACCTTCATCCTTGGCCACTTGGCGAATATTGTTGCCATAGTCGAGTGTGGGAACACCAGCATTCCAAAAATCCACCATCGCCGCCACATGAATTTTCATAGAAGCGCGGGCGGCTTTTTCAACGGCCTTCGGATCAGTTTCGCGCTTAGCTTTGGCTTCAGCCACGGTCCAACCTTGGGGCAAATATCCATTGAGCGGATCATGCGCAGACGTTTGGTCAGTCACAATATCAGGGCGAGCCCCGCCCGCCTTCATGCGGCTAACAAGTTCTGGAAACACATCCGCCGCATTTCCAAGAAGCCCCACAGACTTTGCTTCACCTTTTGAAGTCCATTCGGCAATCATTGCCAATGCTTCATCTAGCGTCTTTGCCTTGGCATCAACATAGCGTGTACGAATACGAAAATCGATGCGGGTCTCATCGCATTCAACAGCGAGGCAACACGCCCCCGCCATCACCGCAGCAAGCGGTTGCGCGCCACCCATGCCACCAAGCCCACCTGTGAGAATCCATTTGCCTTTGAGAGAGCCATTGTAATGTTGGCGGCCAGCTTCAGCAAAAGTTTCATACGTGCCTTGCACAATACCTTGGGTGCCAATGTAGATCCACGAACCAGCTGTCATCTGGCCATACATCATCAGACCTTTTTTATCGAGCTCGTTGAAATGGTCCCACGTGGCCCAATGCGGCACCAAATTTGAATTGGCAATAATTACACGTGGCGCGTCAACATGCGTGCGCACCACTGCAACAGGGCGACCCGATTGCACTACCAAAGTTTCATCTGCTTCAAGGTCTTTGAGCGTTGCTACAATCGCATCAAAATCTTTCCAGGTTCGCGCCGCTCGGCCAATACCGCCATATACCACCAGCTCGTGCGGATTTTCCGCAACATCAGGATGAAGATTATTCATCAACATGCGCATGGGTGCCTCTGTGAGCCAGCTTTTAGCAGTGATGGTCGTGCCTGTTGCGGGATAAACGTCGCGGATATTATGGCGGGGATTGTTCATGTTATGCGTCCAGTTTTGGAAGTTTAATTTCAGTTATGCGAGTGATCTCACCTGCGGCCACCAGCTTTGCAGCTTGCACCAGATCAGGTGCCAAATAGCGGTCCTCTCCCATAGTCAAAACATCTTGGCGCAACCGTGTAACCACACGAGCCAGTGCAGCACTGGTTTTTAGGGGGGCACGAAACTCAATGCCTTGTGCCGCACAAAGAAGTTCAACACCCAGAATTTGGTTGAGATTTTCAACCATCGGCCCCAAGCGCCTTGCACCATGTGCCGCCATGCTTACATGGTCTTCTTGATTAGCGCTGGTGGGCGTGCTGTCGGTCACACACGGATTTGCCAGATGTTTATTCTCGCTCATCAAGGCCGCCGTGGTCACTTCGGCAATCATATAGCCAGAATTCAAACCGGGGTTTGGGGTGAGAAACGGCGGCAATTTAAAACTGAGAACCGGATCAACAATCAGCGCTACACGCCGCTGCGCAATGGCGCCGATTTCGGCAATGGCCAGCGCAATCATGTCAGCGGCAAAGCCCACAGGCTCGGCATGAAAATTGCCGCCAGACACAATCAGATCCGCATCCACCAACACCAGCGGATTATCGGTTGCGGCATTGGCTTCAATTTCTAAGGTTCGCGCTGCCATGCGCAAAACGTCCATCGCAGCACCCGTCACCTGCGGCTGACACCGAATGCAATATGGATCCTGCACCCTTGCATCATCAACCAAATGACTGGCGCGAATTTGTGAACCTTCCAGCAATTCTGACATAGCACTGGCCGCCGCAATCTGCCCTGCGTGGCCGCGCAAGGCATGAATTTCTGGTTGAAGAGGAGCTGTTGACCCCATGATGGCATCGGTTGAAAGGGCTGAAGTTACAAGCGAAGTTTGCGCTGCCCGCCACGCGCCAAATAATCCTGCGAGCGCAAAAGCGGTGCTGAATTGCGTGCCGTTTATAAGCGCCAAACCTTCCTTTGCACCAAGCTCAATCGGTTGAAGACCAGCCTTCGACAAAGCTTGTGCCCCGGGCATAATCAAACCGTCAAATTCAGCCTCACAATGGCCCATCATCACTGCGGCCATGTGCGCCAGCGGTGCCAAATCACCTGATGCACCAACTGAACCTTGGGCGGGGATTACTGGCGTTACACCCTTGGCCAACATGCCCTCAATCAATGCAATCAACTCCAGACGCACACCCGATGCACCACGACCTAAACTTAAAAGTTTGAGCGCCATCATCAACCGCGCATGGCGACGGGGAATGGCAGCCCCCACGCCGCAACAATGCGACAGGATTAAATTACGCTGAAGCGTAGCCGTGTCCTTGGCTTCGATCTTCACACTGGCGAGTTTTCCGAACCCAGTGTTCACACCGTAAACCGCCGCAGTGCCCGCCGCTGCAGCCGCAATTTTAGCTTGCGCTGCCACCATCGCTGGGTAACACGACGTATGAAGCTTGACTGCAAGCTCATCCCAAAAGATGCGTTCAAGATCAGCGAGTGTAACGTGGCCGGGGGTCAAAGTAATCACAGTGAATTTCCAAATATGCGTGAATGAAGCGGGTTAAAGCCAATACGGTAGGCAAGCTCGGCTGGGTGTTCAATATCCCAAATCGCAAAGTCAGCACGCTGACCAACTTCAAGTGTTCCACAATCTTTTAGGCCGAGTGCGCGTGCTGCATTAACAGTAACACCTTGCAGCGCTTCTTCCGGAGTCATGCGAAACAATGTGCATCCCATATTCATAGCCAGCAACAAGGATGTCATGGGTGACGATCCCGGATTACAATCCGTGGACAGTGCCATTGGAACATTATGTTTGCGCAAGCATTCAATTGGCGGCACTTGTTTTTCGCGCAATGTATAAAATGCGCCGGGCAAGATCACCGCTGTGGTGCCCGCTTTGGCAAGAGCCACGACCCCTTCCTCATCCAAGTATTCGATATGATCCGCCGACATTGCGCCATAACTTGCAGCAAGTTTTGCACCACCCAAATTCGAGAGCTGTTCGGCATGAAGCTTAACAGGAAGGTTCAATGATTTGGCCACATCAAAGACGCGCGAAATTTGCGCGACCGAAAAAGCAATGCCTTCACAAAATCCATCGACTGCATCAACCAAGCCTTCCGCGTGAGCAACGCGCAAAGCAGGAATGCACACCTCATCAATATATGCATCGCTCCGATCTTTATATTCTGGCGGAACTGCATGAGCACCGAGAAAGCAAGTTGCGATGCGGACCGGTCGCAATTTAGAAATAGCGCGAGCGGCCCGCAACATGCGCAGCTCAGTCTCTAAATCTAATCCATAGCCAGATTTAATTTCAATGACACAAACGCCTTCAGAGATCATGGCATCAATGCGCGGCAAGGCACTTGCGATCAGTTCAGCCTCGGTAGCGGCCCTTGTTGCTTTAACGGTTGAAACAATTCCGCCCCCAGCGCGGGCCACCTCTTCGTAACTGGCACCCTTGAGCCGCATTTCAAATTCTGCCGAGCGATTGCCGCAAAACACCACATGGGTGTGGCAATCGATCAAACCAGGGGTCACTAATCTTCCCTGAAGTGAAATCTCTTCCAAATCCAAAAATTGTGATGGCACATCATTTTCAGCACCCACCCACGCGACGCGATCATCTTTAACGGCAAGCGCAGCCCTTTCAATCAAACCATATCCACCAACCATGGTAGCAACGCGGATATCGGTAAAAACTTGGTCTTGCACGGGCGCACACCTGCTCAAATTATTCTTGCTTCTTAGCGCCGTTGGATTATTATGTCTATACATAAAAATGAAAGATATAGTTTTGATTTTTGCTAAAAAGGCATTGCTGCAAAACGGTTGGTCCGAAAATGTTCGGCTCACTGTTGAGCTTGGAAAAATCACAACGATCGTCGCAAATTCCAGCGCGGAGGCTGGTGATGTGAAGGTCGATTCATTGCTCCCCGCTTTGGCCAATCTGCACAGCCATAGTTTTCAACGCGCAATGGCGGGTATGACAGAATATAAGGCAGCTGGCCGAGACAGTTTTTGGACATGGCGCGAACTGATGTATCGGTTTGTAAACCACGTCGCGCCAGAGCAAATGCAAGCCATTGCAGCTTTGGTATTTATGGAAATGCAGGAAGCAGGCTATGCTTCAGTGGGCGAATTTCATTATGTGCACCATCAAAAAAGCGGTGTGCCCTACGATGATATCGCCGAACTCTCGAACCAAATATTTGCTGCTGCACAGGCAACCGGCATCGGCCTTACACATCTGCCAGTGCTTTATAGTTTTGGTGGCGCTGGAGAAGTTCCGCTTGCAGAAGGCCAATTACGATTCGGCAACGATGTAAACCGCTTTTTGAAACTACATGAACGCGCATGTGAAGGTTTAAAGCATTTGCCCGCTGATGCTCGCATCGGAATAGCGCCACATTCTTTGCGGGCCACTTCGCCTGCCGATTTGAAATCACTTTTGGCCCAAGATATAACTGGGCCAATACACATTCACATCGCAGAACAACCCAAAGAGGTCGAAGATATTCAATCGTGGCTCGGAGCGCGGCCCGTTGAATGGCTGATGGCCAATGCTAATATCGATCGCAACTGGTGCCTCATCCATGCGACGCACATGACAGAAAGTGAAACACTACGCATGGCAAAATCTGGCGCTGTGGCCGGCCTCTGCCCCATTACCGAGGCCAACTTGGGTGATGGACCTTTCAACGGCGAAACCTATTTATATGCAGGAGGCGCATTCGGCATTGGCTCTGACTCAAATGTGAATATCTCACTCACGGAAGAGCTGCGCACCCTAGAATATTCGCAGCGCTTGCGCGATTTTCACCGCAACGTTTTAGTGGCAGGCGAAGGCTCGGTGGGCGAGACTCTTTATAAAGGTGCCGCACGGGGTGGTGCCCAAGCTCTCGGTCGAAATTCTGGTGAGATTTCAGTTGGTCACTTGGCCGATCTCGTCGCAATCGACAGCACGGCCCCCGCCTTGTGCGCCCTGAAAAATGAACAACTTCTGGATGGTTTGGTTTTTGCAGCAAAGGATAATGTGGTCACAGACTTATGGTCAGCTGGGCGGCATAGTGTGGAGAATGGTCACCACATATCGCGCGACCACATTCTCAAAAACTATCGGAAAGCCATCACCAAATTGGTGGAAGACCTATGACTGAACGGCTAGGGTTTCGCGATGTGAAGCAAGAGGTTTTTCGTCGCATCAGAAATGATGAATGGGGACCGGGAACTTTACTTCCCGGCGAAGTAGAACTTGCTGCCGAATTCGGTTGCGCTCGCGCCACCGTCAACCGCGCAATGCAGGAATTATCTGATGATGGCATTATCGAGCGGCGACGCAAAGGTGGCAGCCGCGTGAAACTCGCGCCCGTTCGGCAAGTAACATTCGAAATTCCGATTATTCGTGCCGAAATAGAAGCCAGTGGTGCGCGGTATCGATACGAACTGATATCGAACACTAAAATCACTGCGACAAAATGGCTGCAGAAGAAATTGAATATTAAATCCGCAACACCCATGCGCCATATTAAGTGTGTACATTTTGCCGATGGCAAAGCGTTTCAATTTGAAGATCGCTGGATCAATCTTGCCGCTGTGCCCCGCGCGGATGAAACTAATTTTTCAGCAATCAGTCCAAATGAGTGGCTGGTGAGCGAAGTCCCCTATACAAATGCCGAGGTCAGATTTTCGGCTACGCGCGCCGAAAGTTCAGTCGCCAAACATCTGAAAACAGAAATTGGTGAACCTATTTTCTTGGCGAAGAGAACAACATGGTTGGCTGAAAGTCCTGTGACCCACGTGCGGCTTTATTTCGCTCCAAATTATCAAATGATTGCGCGGTATTAGAAAAAAAAGTTTGAATCAGCTTCCGATCAAGAGTCGTAAAATTTTCTCAAGAGACTGAGAGGCAGCCGGCCCCAATCGTTCCCGAAGTCCTTGATCATAGTCGATTGCACGGGTTCCCAACGTCTTAAAAGCCATCTTCCCAGCCGCCGTGAGCGATAGCATTTCTGACCGTCGATCACCTTCGATTGCCTCACGGACCAAAAAGCCGTTTTCTTGAAGGGCTTGAACAGCGCGAGACATTTTGGTTTTTTCAACAAAGGTTAATCGACAAATTTCGCTTGCCGTCATGGCTCCCTTTTTGCCCAGATTGGCCATAACGCGCCATTGCGTGCGGGTCATGCCAAATTCGGCCTTATAAACGGCTTGAAAGTTTTGGCTGGTCACTTCTGCCGCTTGGTTCAGGAGGTAAGGCAGAAAAAAATCAAGATCGAAATTTTGCTTCTGCTTGCTTTTCATTTTCTTGCTCAGCGCGGTAAAAGTTAAACCCAGTTTTACAAGCAATATCGTTTGCAAGTTGCATTAGCAAGTGTTACAAATGCAACTAAATGACACGTGTGAGCACTGCTATGACTGCACAACTTCCCGCGCAAGATCTAAGAATTTCAGTAGGCATTACGCCGGGCTATATGCCCGGATTTGGCAATGATTTTGAAACCGAAGCTTTGCCCGGAGCCTTACCAATCGGACAAAACTCGCCACAAAAATGTAACTACGGCCTTTACGGCGAACAATTATCTGGCACAGCCTTCACGGCACCCAGCCATCAAAATGAACGCACGTGGTGTTACCGCATTAGGCCTTCCGTTAGGCACACCGGGCGCTTCCAAAAAATCGACCTTCCCTATTGGAAATCTGCCCCCCATCGCCCCGCTGATGTTATAAGTTTAGGCCAATATCGTTGGGATCCTGTGCCGCATTCAAAACAACCGCTCACCTGGTTGACGGGCATGAAAACAATGACGACCGCAGGCGACGTAGACACTCAAGTGGGCATGGCCTCGCATGTTTATCTTGTGAACACGTCTATGGTTGATAGTTATTTCTATTCAGCCGATTCAGAAATTCTCGTAGTGCCTCAACAAGGCAAATTGCGCTTTTGTACAGAACTGGGTGTGATCGATGTGAGCCCGCAAGATATTGCGGTGATCCCGCGCGGCCTCGTCTATCGCGTCGAAGTTATCGAAGGACCAGCCCGTGGATTTGTGTGTGAAAATTATGGACAGAAATTTCAGCTGCCGGGCCGCGGTCCCATCGGCGCAAATTGCATGGCCAACCCCCGTGATTTCAAAACGCCAGTGGCGGCTTTTGAAGATCGTGAAGTTCCATCCACAGTAACAATAAAATGGTGTGGCGAATTTCACGAAACAAAAATTGGCCACAGCCCTCTTGATGTGGTTGCATGGCATGGCAACTATGCCCCCTTCAAATATGACTTAAAAACATATTGCCCCGTGGGTGCCGTTTTGTTTGACCACCCGGACCCATCAATCTTCACGGTTCTTACAGCGCCTTCAGGCGTCGAGGGAACAGCCAATATTGATTTTGTATTGTTCCGCGATCGGTGGGGTGTGGCAGAAAACACGTTCAGGCCACCTTGGTATCACAAAAACATTATGTCAGAGTTGATGGGAAATATTTATGGCATTTACGATGCCAAACCCAAGGGCTTTGTGCCCGGAGGCATGAGCCTCCACAACATGATGCTTCCGCATGGGCCAGACAAAACTGCTTTCGAGGGCGCATCAAATGTAGATTTGAAGCCTGAGAAACTGAAAGATACAATGAGCTTTATGTTCGAAACCCGCTTTCCCCAACACCTCACTCATTTTGCTGCAAAAGAAGCCCCGCTGCAGGATGATTACATTGATTGCTGGACCAGCCTCGAGAAGAAATTTGATGGGAGCTCAGGCAAAAAATGAAACTCTACAGCTACTGGCGCTCTTCGGCCTCTTGGCGAGTTCGCATTGCCTTGCACCTTAAAAAATTAGAATTTGAGACAGTGACTGTGAGTTTAATTGCCGACGGTGGCAAACAACACAGTGATGACTATTCGGCAATTAACCCGCAAAACTTGGTGCCAGCATTGCTGCTTGCCGATGGCACAAAATTTACGCAATCACTGGCGATCATCGATTGGCTTGAATCGACTTACCCAGACCCGGCCCTACTGCCTCATGACGCCGTCAGCCGAGCGCACGTTTTGGCAGCCGCACATGCAATTGCGGTGGACATTCAGCCCATCAATAATCTGCGTGTGGTAAAAATGTTATCCACCCAATTTAGCGCAGATGCAGAGGCAAAAGCCACATGGTCAAAACACTGGATTGAAATTGGCTTCAACGCATTTGATGAGTTGATTAGCCCGGGCCAGTTTGCATTTGGAAACCAACTAACGCTTGCTGATATATGCCTCATCCCACAGCTTTATAATGCGCGGCGTATGGGCTTGGATTTACAGCCTTGGCCACGCCTTCTCGCCATTGAAGCGGCATGTAAAGTTGTACCCGCATTTATGGCCGCTGCCCCTGAAGCCCAACCCGATGCAATTTGAAAGCCATACGCCATGACATTGATCAAAAGTTGGATTGCTTCGGCCAACGATCCCAACACCGATTTCCCTCTGAACAATTTGCCTTACGGTGTATTTTCAATTGGTACTGAAAAGCCGCGCTGCGGTGTTGCCATCGGCAACATGATTTTGGATGTCACAGCATTAGAAACTCTCGGGCATTTAAAGCTTTCCGATCAGGCTGCTTTTGACGAGGCCACTTGGAATAAGGTCATGGCCTTGGGACCGGAAGTTTGGGCCACACTTCGGTCAAGGCTCACAAATTTATTGAGTGAAAACTCGATGTCTCGCACCGCAATCGAACCCCATTTATTTCCGCAAGCACATGCGAAAATGCATCTGCCTTTTCAAGTTGCCGAATACACCGATTTTTATGCTGGGCGAAACCATGCCACCAATGTTGGCACCATGTTTCGTGGTGCAGAAAATGCATTACCACCCAACTGGCTTCACATTCCTATTGGCTACAACGGCCGGGCATCATCGGTTATCGTTTCCGGCACAAATTTTAACCGGCCGTGGGGACAGCTGAAAGGCCCAAATGATCTTGCCCCAATTTTCGCTCCTTCGCGGTGCTTCGACATTGAACTGGAAATCGGCGCTATTGTCGGTCAACCATCAACATTCGGCCAACCCGTCAGCGTTGCCGAAGCTGACGACATGATTTTTGGCTATGTTCTTCTCAATGATTGGTCGGCCCGCGACATTCAAGCGTGGGAGTATCAACCGCTAGGCCCATTTCAAGCAAAAGCGACAGCAACAACCATCTCTGCATGGATTGTCACCAAGGCAGCTTTAGAACCATTTCGCACTTCAACACCACCGCGCGAGGTGCCTCTGTTGCCCTATCTCGAAGAACCAAGTCCCATGCTATACGATTTAAAACTTGAGGTCACATTAACTCCCGAAGGCGGCAGCGAAACTGTAATCTCGCGCACAACTTCAGCAGAATTATATTATTCCGCAGCACAGCAACTGGCGCATCATACAACATCTGGCTGTGCCATGAATGTTGGAGACTTACTAGGATCTGGGACAATTTCGGGCGCAACGAAAGAAAGCCGCGGCAGCCTGCTTGAGCTGAGCTGGGGCGGCAAAGAACCAATCTCCATAAACGGCGGCACCCGCAGCTTCATCGAAGATAACGACACACTCACCTTGCGTGGCGCGGCGCACGGCGCTGGATACCGCATAGGATTTGGCCCTTGCACTGGCAAGGTTTTGCCCGCACTCGATCACCCATACAAACGTTAAAGGATTCATTATGGCCCAAGCTTTCGCATCACAAGGCGACATGACGGAAAAGAAAATCACTTTCAGCGAAGTGGGCAAAGATCTTTGGGCCTTCACTGCCGAAGGTGACCCCAATTCCGGCGTGATCATTGGCGACGACAGTGTCATGATTGTTGAAGCGCAAGCCACGCCACGGTTGGCTTATAAGGTGATCGAAAAAGTTCGAAGTGTCACTGATAAGCCCATCAGCCATGTTGTACTTACGCACTATCATGCAGTTCGCGTGCTGGGTGCATCGGCCTTTAATGCGCCGCAAGTGATCATGGGTGAAAAAGCCCGCGCCATGGTCGTTGAACGCGGGGCCGAAGATTGGGCTTCGGAATTCCAACGTTTTCCCCGTCTGTTCGAAGGCCATGAAAGTATCCCCGGTCTCACCTGGCCCACAACTACTTTCAACGACCGCATGACAGTTTATCTTGGCAAACGCCGGGTGGACTTGATGCATGTTGGAAGAGCGCACACAGAAGGAGACATCGTCATTCATGTGCCTGACCAAAATGTGATGTTCACAGGCGATATCGTGGAAGCCCATTCGGCCTGCTATTGTGGCGATGGACATTTTAAAGACTGGGGCAAGGCCCTTGATGCAATCAAGGCGTTCAACCTTGATGCCATTGCTCCGGGCCGTGGTGATGCGGTGATCGGAAACAGCGCGGTGAATGGCGCACTGGAACGCACCCGCGATTTTGTTGAGAGCACCTATAGAGCAGCAGCCAAAGTTGCGGTGCGTGGCGGAAGTTTGAAAGATGCGTGGGACGCTGTGAGAGCCGCTTGTGATCCTAAATTCAAAGACTATGCAATCTACGAGCATTGCCTGCCCTTCAATGTGTCCCGTGCCTACGACGAGGCCTTAGGCATAGATACACCACGCATATGGACCGCTGACCGCGACATTGCCATGTGGGAAGCCTTGCAAAAATGAACGCACCTGTTGAAGATCGCTATTCCATAGCCTTCCGTAATTATCCTTATAAAAAGGTTGAAGCTCAGGACAGATCTTCTCCAACGAGGCATCCAGTCGTCATCGTCGGTGGTGGGCCTATCGGCCTAGCCGCTGCCCTTGATCTGGGCCTGAAAGGTGTGCCAGTGCTCGTCTTGGATGACCATGAAGGCCCCGGCGCAGGGTCACGCGCTTTATGCTTTGCCAAACGCACACTGGAAATTGCCAATCGCCTTGGTGCTGCGGTACCAATTTTGGAAAAGGGCGTGCGGTGGAATGTTGGCAAAGTGTTTCATGATGATCGCCAAATTTATGAATTCAACTTGCAACCAGAAGCCGGCCACCAATTTCCGGCTTTCATAAATCTGCAACAACCCTATTTTGAAACCTACCTATTCGACGCAATTGTAAAAGCCCAAAGCGCAGGAGCTCCCATCGAAATCAGAGGTAAAAATCGCGTCGATGCCGTCACTCCAATTGTAGATTTTGTAACCCTAGAGGTAATGACGCCTGATGGTCCTTACACACTTGAGGCAGATTGGTTGATCGCCTGTGATGGAGCGCGTTCTCCTGTCCGCACGATGATGGGCCTGAGTTTTGACGGTCGCGTGTTTGAAGATAATTTCTTGATTGCCGATGTTCGTATGAACGTAGATTTTCCAACAGAGCGCTGGTTCTGGTTTGAACCACATTTTAAATCCGGCGACTCGGCTTTGCTTCACAAACAACCCGACGGAATTTGGCGAATTGATTTTCAACTGGGTTGGAACATTGATCGCAAAGCTGAGTTGGAGCCTGCAAAAATCAGATCGCGTGTTGATGCCATGCTTGGCCCGAATGTAGAGTATGAACTTGTATGGACGTCAATCTATACGTTCCAATGTCGACGCATGGAAAAGTTCCGCCATGGTCGCGTGCTTTTTGCGGGCGATAGTGCCCATCAAGTCAGTCCATTTGGCGCAAGAGGTGCCAATTCAGGCATTCAAGATGTTGATAATCTGGGCTGGAAACTGGCAATGGTTGTGAATGGAACGGCTACAGAAACATTGCTCGATACGTATGCCACTGAACGGGAGCTTGCAGCTGACGAAAACATCCTGAACTCCACACGAGCCACCGATTTTATCACGCCGAAATCAGAAACCAGCAAAATTTTCCGCAATGCCGTGCTTAATTTGGCCGAGCATTTTCCATTTGCCAGACCGATCGTGAATTCTGGGAGATTATCGGTTCCCTCCATTTACGATGGCAGCACCTTAAACGGTGCAGATGCGCCAGACCTTCCGAGAAGAACACGGCCCGGTTCCCCTGCTCCGGATGCGCCGTTAGGACCTCATTGGCTTTTATCAAAACTTGGCGGGCGGTTCAAAATATTGTTGATTGATACAGATGTCCCAACAAACACTGTGGAATTCGGTAGCGATGTTGAAATTCTAAAACTCACCACTGATGGAAATGCCGAATTGCGGGGTCGCTATCTTGGTGATGCAAAGTCGGCAGTTTATCTTATGCGCCCTGATCAACATGTGGCTGCCCGCTGGACAAGTTTTGATGAAACGGCAATTCGTTTCGCTCTGGCGCAAGCTATCGCCATGCCAAGGATCAATTGATATGGAACATGTAAAAACAACCGCAAACTTAAAAAGTCCAGATGACATCTACGACATCCTAATCCAAGTTCATGATGGTCTGACAAAATCCCAGAGCGATGCCTTAAACGCCCGCCTCATTTTGATTTTGCTCAATCATATTGGCGACGAAAAAATTATCGCTGAAGCGCTGCAGATGGCGAGACTAGAAACAGTTTAAACGCACCAGCGACAAATTACTCTCCGTATGGAATCCAAATATTTTTGATTTGCGTGGCATGGCGCAAATAGTCTTCGCCCTGCCCTTGGGCTTCAATGCGCCAATCAAAATACTTGCCATTGTTGGTCCACGTGCTTTTCAAATTTCCCGCAGATGCTTTTTCGACGGTAGCACAACCAGCAGCGCTACCATGATACCAGAGGCACGCGACTTCATCATGTTCGGCTAAGGTTTTGGCCAGCTCTTCGCGGTCTCCGGTTATAATATTGACCACACCATCTGAAAGATCAGAGGTTTCAAGCACTTGATAAAAATCCGTGACAGCCAGTGGGCAAAGTGCCGAAGGCACCGCCACAACGCTATTGCCCATAGCAATGGCTGGCATGACCAGCGAAATAAAGCCAAGCAGCGGAGCAACATCAGGGCACAGCACTCCAATCACGCCAAATGGTTCGTTCATCGCGAGGGTGACATTGCGCTTTTGAGTGGCGTGCACACGGCCATCATATTTATCGGCCAGAGCCGCATAATAAAAAATGCGGCGGATAGAGAGTTCGACTTCTTCGGCAGCAGCCTTGGGCTTATGACCCATCGCCTGCAACCGCTTTGAAAATTCCTCAGCCCGCGCTGAAAGATTTTCCGCGATGTAATATAAAACTTGCGCACGGTTATGGGCTGTGGCTCCGGCCCATGCACTCGCTTTTAAAGCCGCTTCAACGGCGTTGCGAATGTCTTTGCGATTGCCCAAACATGCCTCGCCGATGCTGACGCCCTTGGCATTCAATATCGCGTATGAATAACCAGAGTCTGCGCGGGCTTGCTTTCCCCCAATGTAGAGTTTGGCAGTGCGATCGATTTTTGCGTGCTGGCTTTTTTCTGCAGGCAAGGCAGAGAGTTTAATTTTGATTTCTGGACTTGAAGGAAGCGCCTTCAACCAATCCGCAACCATATATTCATACATGCCTTCGCGGCCACCCTCGCGGCCAAAACCACTTTCTTTATAACCGCCAAAGCCAGCTGCTGCGTCAAACAAATTGGTTGAATTCACCCAGACGACACCTGCCTTCATGCGAGATGCCGTATCCAGCGCTAAATTGATATTCTCGGACCAGATGGTAGCGGCCAGCCCATAACGCGTGTGATTGGCAAGTTGCACGGCCTCTTCGGGGGTCCGGAACGTCATCGCCACGGCGACAGGACCAAAAATTTCTTCTTGTACAACTGTGGATGCAGGCTCCACATCAATGAACAAAGATGGCGCAAAGAAGTTTCCTTTGGCTGGAAGTTCACAAGATGATTGCAGCAAGGTTCCGCCTTCATCTTTACCTTTTTTGACCAGTTCGCGAATACGCTGCAATTGCACAGGCGCAACAATGGCACCAACATCGATGGATTTATCAAGCGGTTCGCCAACCCGCAAGGTGTCCATCCGGCGCTTGAGTTTTGCAATAAATTTGGGAGCCACACCTTCTTGGATGAGAAGCCGCGAGCCAGCACAACACACTTGGCCTTGGTTGAACCAAATGGCATCAACAACGCCTTCAACGGCTGCATCCAAATCAGCATCTTCGTAAACAATAAACGGAGATTTTCCACCAAGTTCCAAAGAAAGCTTTTTGCCAGACCCTGCGGTTGCCCGCCTGATGATACGGCCAACTTCAGTTGAACCTGTAAAAGCAATTTTATCGACATCCGGATGACCAACGAGATGCTCTCCTGTGGTGCCATCCCCACAAACGATATTCACCACGCCATCCGGCAAGCCCGCTTCACGACAAATTTCAGCAAAAGCCAAGGCCGTCAGTGGCGTAAATTCTGCGGGCTTTAAAACGACGGTATTGCCTGCCGCCAACGCTGGCGCAATTTTCCAAGCCAACATCAGCAGTGGAAAATTCCACGGAATAATTTGGCCGCAGACTCCAAGTGGGCCATAGCCTTTAAACTCAGAGGCCATCAACTCAGCCCAACCTGCATGGTGATAAAAGTGGCGGGCGACTAACGGGATATCAATGTCACGGCTTTCGCGGATAGGTTTGCCATTGTCCATAGTTTCAAGCACCGACAAGAAGCGTTCCCGCTTTTGTATGAGTCTGGCGATGGCATACATATATTTTGCCCGCGCATGACCCGGAAGTTTGGACCATGGGCCAAAAGCTTTGCGAGCCGCTTTTACAGCGGCATTCACGTCGGCCTGTGAACCTTGCGCCACGCAGCCCAGCACCGCATCATTTGCCGGATTGCTGACCTCAAATTGCTCATTGCTGCTTGATGCAACAAACGCTCCACCAATGAAATGCTTGAAGCCTAATTTATGGTGGTCGAGCCATTCTGTTATGTGTCCATTGGCTTCAGGTGATGGGCCATACTCCATAGTGTCGAGAACGTGTTTTACAGTTGGCATTTGATTGACCTCAGGCTGTAGCGTGATGAGACAAGGCAGAATAACGGCCCGTGATAAAGTGTTCGAGTTGGCGCTCAATATCGGCCAGCACTGCGCTCGCGCCAAATCTAAATAATGTTGGCTCAAGCCAGTCGCGGCCCAATTCCTCTTTGATCAAGATAAGCCATGCAATTGCATCTTTTGACGTTCTAATTCCGCCAGCAGGTTTGAAACCAATTTTTTCACCTGTCAGTTCACCATAATCGCGTAAGGCCCGCACCATTGTGAGGCTGACAGGAAGCGTGGCGTTTACATCTTCTTTGCCCGTCGAAGTTTTTATGAAATCAGCCCCAGCCATCATCGCCACCATACTGGCTTTGTAAACATTGCGTTGGGTTTTAAGGTCACCAGTTGCCAGAATGGCTTTGAGGTGGGCTGCCCCACAAGCTTCGCGCATGGCACTCACCTCGTCATAAAGTGCAGTCCAATCTTGCGTCAGCACTTGGGCGCGGTGAATAACAATATCAATCTCGCCCGCCCCTTGATCAACAGCATAACGGATTTCCGCCAAGCGCTGCGGCAAAGGCGTGAGACCCGCCGGAAAGCCTGTAGCAACAGACGCAACTGGAATATCTGAACCTGCAAGTGCCTTGACAGCCGCAGCCACCAATGCCGGATACACACAGACTGCTCCTACAACAGGCGGATTATCACTCAGGCCAAGTGCCGCAACAATATCATCGCGCAATGGCCGTCTGGCTTTGGCGCAAAGACGACGCACGCGGTCATCCGTATCATCGCCAGCCAGTGTTGTCAGATCAATGCATTGCAGCGCTTTCACCAGCCATGCGGCTTGATACTCTTTTTTTACACTGCGGCGTGTGGTCAACGTTGCGGCGCGGCGCTCACTGGCTGAAAGATTAACTTGCACATTTTCAAACCACTCAACGTGCAAAGGTGTTCCCTTGTTGCGGGGATGATTATCGCCGCTCGCATGTGGTGCCGTTGCTGTCATTTATGTTTTTCCACCTTAGTCTTTTGACAACCAAATCTGCGCCACCAATTCAAATAAGTCCACCGCTGTGATGAACCCTCACTCCCACTCGATTGTGCCCGGCGGCTTGCTGGTGACATCATATACCACGCGGTTGATGCCTTTAACTTCATTGATGATGCGCGTGGCCGCTCTCCCCAAAAAGTTCATATCGAACGGGAAAAAATCCGCCGTCATGCCATCGACTGAGGTCACAGCGCGCAGTGCCAGCACACGGTCATAGGTGCGGCCATCGCCCATCACACCAACAGTTTGAACCGGCAACAATACAGAAAACGCCTGCCAGATCTTACCGTAAAGTCCGGCTTTGCGAATTTCATCAATGTAAATTGCATCTGCTTTTTGCAAAATCAAAAGCTTCTCGCGGGTCACCCCGCCCGGCAAACGAATGGCCAAACCCGGCCCGGGGAATGGATGGCGACCAACAAATTTTGTCGGTAAACCAAGCTCTTGACCAAGTTTTCTAACTTCATCTTTGAAGAGTTCGCGTAACGGCTCCACCAGCTTCATCTTCATCCGTTCGGGAAGCCCCCCCACATTATGATGGCTCTTGATGGTAACTGATGGCCCACCAGTAAACGACACACTCTCGATTACGTCTGGATATAAAGTGCCCTGCGCCAGAAATTCTGCGCCACCAATTTTAAGCGCTTCACGCTCAAACACTTCAATGAAAAGTCGGCCAATGGTTTTGCGTTTGGTCTCTGGGTCCACCTCGCCTTCAAGTGCTGTGATAAATTCTTCAGAGGCATCCACATGTACCAATCGCAGATTATAATGTTCGCGGAACATCGAAACAACTTCGGCCCCTTCATTGAGCCGCAGCAAACCATGATCCACAAACACGCAGGTCAATTGATCGCCAATCGCTTCGTGAATGAGCAATGCGGCAACTGATGAATCAACACCACCTGAAAGCCCGCACAACACGCGGCCAGTGCCCACATGTTTACGAATGCGCTCCACGGCTTCGGCACGAAATGCAGCCATGGTCCAATCGGCTTTGCAGCCCGCAATTTTCAAAACAAAATTCTGGATCAGCTTTGCGCCATCAGGCGTGTGATGAACTTCAGGATGGAACATTGTTGTGTAAATGCGCAGCACTTCATCCGAGGCAATTGCGAAGGGCGCGTTTTCCGAACTGGCTTTCACTGTGAACCCTGCAGGCAATACCGTCACACGGTCGCCATGGCTCATCCACACCGGGTGCTGTTCGCCGACAGTCCATAAGCCATCGAACAAAGCGCTCGGTGCTTTGATCTCAATATCTGCGCGGCCAAATTCCGCTGCATGGCCGCCCTCAACCACGCCGCCGAGCTGCACAGCCGTCGTTTGCTGGCCGTAACAAATCGCCAAAATGGGCAGTCCAGAATCAAACACAATCTGCGGCGTACGGGGCGAACCATCACGCGTCACTGAATCTGGGCCACCAGACAAAATAACCGCCTTGGGTTTCATTCTTGTGAAAGCGGCCTCTGCTTTCTGATAAGGCACCACCTCAGAATAAACCCCCATCTCGCGCACACGCCGCGCGATGAGTTGTGTTACCTGAGATCCGAAATCGATTATAAGAATTTGATCATGCATGGCGGGCATTTAAGGGAGCTGAGCGGAGTCTGCAAGTATTGTGATTTGCCAACTTGCTGGTCACAAAAAGCCGTGATAACTTAAACACTCACGCGATGGAGAGCTGCTATGGTTGCCCAATCCGGCATTGTCCACTTTAACGCTGCCCGCCTACTTCACCCACCGGGGGACCCGCGCGTGGCCGAATTTGTTGATAATAGTGAACGCATTAACGCCGTGGCAGAGAGAAGCAAAGGATATGTGTGGCATCTCACGGGAGATGAAGCAAGTGTTACAAATCCGAATTTTCAGGGGGTTGGCGGTGATCCATGCTTGGCTTTTTCCTTGTCTGTGTGGGAGACGTTTCAAGATTTCGAATTCTTCGTCTACAAGACATCGCACAATTCATTCTTCAAACGCCGAGTCAGCTGGTTTGCGCCATGGCAAGGGCCCAACTATGTGATGTGGGATTTTGCAGGCGTAACGCCAATCACTTCCGCAACGGGTTGGGAAAAACTGCAACGACTGGCTGCCCAAGGGTCATCACCCGCGGCTTATGATCTGGCCTATGCACGCGAGGCCAATGGCATTACACCAGCAAATCCCACAACAACTTAACATTCAAGCCAATGACCACGCCAGCAACTATCCAAGATACAGCCGTCAACCATTTGGGCGCAACCATCGCACCCATCTTGGCTTTGTTAGCGGTGAACATGACCAAAGGCACAACGGCGAAAGGCAGTTGAAACGCCAAAATCACCTGGCTGAAAATCAGCAAAAATCCGGTGCCACTGGTGCCATAGTAAATTGTAACTGCGGCTGCAGGAATAATGGCAATAGCCCGCGTAACCAAGCGGCGCATCCAAGCGGGCAACCGGATATTAAGGAAACCCTCCATCACGATTTGACCTGCAAGAGTTGCTGTGACTGTCGAGTTCAAACCACAACACAACAATGCGATGGCAAACAATTTTGGTGCAAGCAATGACCCAACAAGTGGCGCTAACATTTTATGGGCATCACCAATTTCCGCCACGGCCGTGTTGCCAGATTTGTGAAATGTGGCCGCTGCCAAAATTAGAATTGAAGCGTTCACCAGCAAAGCAAAACACAAGGCAAAAGTGGAATCGAACGTTGCAAATCGTAAGGCTGATTTTTTCTCCGGCAAACTTTCACCAAAATCACGCGTCTGCACAATCCCAGAATGCAAATATAAATTATGCGGCATGACCGTGGCCCCAATTATGCCCAAAGCCAAATACAGCATATTCTTATCATGCAAAATATCAGTCGTCGGCGCAAAGCCGCGCAGCACGCCACCCCAATCAGGGCTAGCCAGAGCTATTTGAAACATAAAACATGCAAAAATGACGGCCAGCAAAGCGATGACAAAAGCTTCAACCCAGCGAAAGCCCAAGCGTTGTAAAAGCAAGATGATAAATACATCCATGGCAGTGATAATCACACCGATTTCAAGCGGAATGCCGAACAGCAAATTGAGGCCAATGGCCGTGCCCACCACTTCAGCCACGTCTGTTGCAATAATAGCAATCTCTGCAAATACCCACAGCACAAAGGCAACTGGCTTTGGAAAAGCATCGCGGCACGCTTGCGCCAGATCTCGCCCCGATGCGATCGCAAGCCGCGCACAAAGTGATTGCAAAATAATCGCCATGATATTTGACAGCAACGCCACAAATAATAGCGCGTAGCCAAACTGCGCACCCCCTGCAATCGCAGTGGCCCAATTGCCGGGGTCCATATATCCCACTGAAACCAAAAATCCGGGGCCCACAAATGCCAGTGCACGCTTGAAAATTGAACCTGAATTCAAGACTGGCACGGAACGAAACACATCCATCAAAGATGCCTCGCCTCGGCCCTGCCGCCAACTGTTGTTAAGCTCAACCATACACAAAGTTTAGCATAGGCTAACTTATATGCAATAGGCTAATATCACATCATGGTATTGGGAAATAAAAAAACGACAACGGCAAAATTACGCTCTGCCGCATTCAAACGAGTGCGGGCCGACCATTCGGCTGAGCTTGCGGGCGACTATGTTGAAATGATTGCCGATTTAATAGATGAGCGCGGCGAGGCCCGCTGCACTGATATTGCAATGCGTTTGGGGGTTGCCAATGCCACAGTCGTTAAAACATTGAAACGCCTCACCGACCAGGGACTTGTAACCCAAGAACCTTACCGTGCAATATTTTTAACGGGCGAAGGTTGGAAGATGGCCGATGACAGCCGCCGCAAACACGTGATTGTCGAAAATTTTCTCCTGGCGCTTGGTGTCTGCGCTGATACGGCTCGCATCGATTCCGAAGGAATTGAGCATCATGTTAGTGCCGATACCCTAAAAGCCATGGCACGATTTGTAAACCGAAACTCAAAACTTTAAAGGACATATAGATGCGTTTTGTCTTACCCACCTTGATCTTGCTCGCAACGCCGGCATTAGCCGAGGACACGAAATTGAACTTTGACACCGCCAAATTGTGTGAGTGGCAAAATAAGAACAATTCCATGGACATAGCCGAATGTACTAAACTGGAAGATGAAGCCAAAATTAGCGTCACTGACCTCGAACAAAAAGCCGATGCCAAGCGCAAGCAAGACTGTCTGACAGAGGGTGCCAAATTTTCTGTGGACTCAGGATTCGCGAGTTACACACTCTATGAAACGTGCCTGAAAGATGGGCCGGGCAGTCTTTAAACTGCCCGTTGCATCACTGCCACAAAGAAGCCATCGGTTCCATGCTGTGCAGGCGTGAGCAGCAGCGTGTTTGACGAGCCATCAGCCGAAGCGGGGACTACACCACCAATGGTGTGTTTCCATTGTTCAGTGTACGGAACAATTTTAAAATTCTTATGTTTGGCCAAGAATGATTTCACCTGCGTCGTGTTTTCTTCCGGCAAGACTGAACAAGTGATGTAAACTAAACGGCCCCCAGCTTTGACCAGAGCGGCCCCCTGCTCCAAAACCTCACGCTGATCTTTCTGGCGCTGCTCAAGTTGCTTTAATTGCAAACGCCACTTGGCATCAGGCTTCCGACGCCAAGCACCTGAACCTGAACACGGCGCATCAATGAGTACGCAATCAAAGCCACCCATGTCTTTCAGCTTATCGCCTTCATCGGCAGCCACAACTTCGATGAACGAAGCCCCCGAACGATTGATCCGGTCAAATATGGGTCGCAAGCGATGCTTGTCTTGGTCGTGGGCCACAAGGCGGCCCTTATTGTTCATTTGCGCCGCGAGCGCCAAAGTTTTGCCGCCAGCACCTGCGCAAAGATCAATCACGCTTTCGCCGGGCGCAACACCTGATAACGCCGCCGCAATTTGCGATGCCGAATCCTGCACTTCAAACCAGCCCATGCCATGCGCAGGCTCAACTTCCACGTTGATATTGCGCGTGTCTCCGCCTGGCTGCTCAATGCGAACACTTAAGGGCGAAAGTGGCCCAGCTTTGGCACCATGCTTAGAAAAGGCTTCCAGCAATTGCGCACGCGAAGCCTTGAGGGTGTTGACGCGCATATCAATCGGCGCACGTTGAGCAAGGGCCGCACCTTCTTCTGCGACGCGCTCACCAAACACTTCAGTAAGTGAAGGCAATAACCATTCTGGAAAATCGCCCCGAATATGGGCTGGCAAATCATCCCGAAGATCACGCTCTAAGGCTGTCTTTTCCTTTGCAGTCAAAACACCGGGACCGAATTGTTCCGTACACAGAGTTTCAATTTCGGAAGCCCCCATATTCCACACATCGCGCAATGCACCCAGAACCAGCGCGCGCGGTCGCCCGTCACCCATGCGCGAGGCCGCTGTTTCACGGCGACGCAACACGTCATAAACCATCGTACCAATGGCATGACGATCAGTTGAGCCTGCAAAGCGATGGCTTTTGCCCCAGTCTTTGAGGGCCTCAGAAGCCGGGCGATGTTGAGTGAACACATCGGTGAGAATTTCAATTGCCGCAGCAACGCGGCCAGCCATACGCATAAGTATTCCAATCACAAAAAGTCGAATTGAGCGGGTTCTAGCCGCGATCCATCCTGATCACAAGCAAGCACTCAACAATCCTAAATAAGCGAATGAAATCAGCTCATTCTCTGATAGTTGGGCGCCTCACGTGTCAACATCACATCATGCACATGGCTTTCACGAAGGCCCGCACCCGTTATGCGCACAAACTGCACTTTTGATTGCAGTTCGGAAATCGTAGCTGCACCAACATACCCCATAGAGGCGCGAAGCCCGCCAACCATTTGGTGAAGCACAGCCGCAACTGATCCCTTGTGGGGCACTTGGCCTTCAATGCCTTCCGGCACTAACTTCAATTTGTCATTCACATCTTGCTGAAAATAGCGATCAGCCGATCCGCGCGCCATAGCCCCAACAGAGCCCATTCCACGATATGATTTATAGGACCGCCCATCATAAAGATAAATTTCGCCGGGGCTTTCGTCTGTGCCTGCCAGCATTGAACCCATCATCACAACGGATGCACCGCCAGCAAGCGCCTTGGCCAAGTCCCCAGAAAGTTTTACGCCACCATCACCAATAATCGGAATGCCTTGCTTGGCGCCTTCTTCAGCACATTCAATGATCGCTGAAAACTGCGGCACGCCGACACCAGCAACCACGCGCGTGGTGCAAATGGAACCGGGGCCAATGCCCACTTTCACACAATCCACGCCTGCGCCAATCAACGCCTTCACAGCTTCAGCAGTGGCCACATTGCCACCGATAATTTGTACCTTATTAGAAATTTTCTTGATGCGTTCCACTTGATTGAGCACATGAATGGAATGGCCATGCGCCGTGTCCACCACCAACACATCCACACCTGCATCAATTAATTGTTCAGCGCGCGCAAAGCCTGCATCGCCTGTGCCAGTGGCCGCTGCCACAAGTAAACGCTCATGTTCGTCTTTAGACGCAAACGGATGGTCCGCCGCTTTTTCCATATCATTAACAGTGATCAAGCCTTCGCATTTGAAATCTTCGCCAACCACAATCAATTTTTCAATGCGGTGCTTGTGCAATAAGCGCCGCGCTTCAACACGGTCTACACCAGCCTTCACGGTCACCAAATCACGCGTCATCAACTCCGCAACTTTTGCATTGAGATCAGTGGCAAAGCGCACATCGCGATTGGTAATAATCCCGCAGAGCTTGCCAAATTCATCCACCACCGGAATGCCCGAAATCTTATGCCGCGCTTTAAGCTGCATTAAATCACCCAGCGTGGCATCTGGCGCAATGGTGATGGGGTTCACCACCATGCCACTTTCAAAGCGTTTCACTTGGCGCACATGCTCGGCTTGAACTTCGGCAGTGAGATTTTTATGAATAACACCCAAGCCCCCCGCCTGCGCCATAGCAATGGCCATCGGCGCTTCTGTCACAGTATCCATAGCTGCAGAAATAATTGGAATTGAAAGCGAAATTGCTTTGGTCAGTTTGGTCGCCGTCGAAACCTCAACGGGCAAAACGTTTGAAGCACCCGGCTTCATCAACACGTCATCAAAGGTTAAGTATTCAGGAAACAGATGAGCCATGGCAAACCTCACAAAAATTCAGGAAAAGAGGAGTTGGCGCTCGCCCTTAACACTGGAACGGAGGTGGGGGCAAGGGGCTATTCGCCGCCCCTAAACCCTGTGGCCAACATAAACAGCTCGGCTGAATCATCGCGGCTGGACATAGGCTTCACATGGCGCACGGTTCGGAAATCTTTTTTCAAACTGGCGAGCAATGCGCCTTCCGTGCCGCCACGCAAAACCTTGGCCAAATAGGTGCCACCTGGTTTTAAAATCGTCTTGGCAAAATCATAGCCAGCTTCAACCAGCGCAATAATGTTGATGTGGTCAGTCTGCTTGTGGCCCGTGGCATGGGTGGCCATATCAGACAACACACAATCCGCCTGTTCGCCGCCCAAAGCAGCAATCAAAACTGCTGGCGCATCTTCCTCATAAAAATCTTTTTTAAAAAGCGTGACCGAGGGAATGGGGTCCATGGAGTGCATATCAATGCCCACCACCAAGCCTTTGCCCTCTTCAGCTTTCACGCGCTTGGCTGCCACTTGGCACCAGCCGCCCGGCGCTGCACCCAAATCCACCACCCGAAATCCGGGTTTTAGAATTTCAAATTTATCGTCAATCTCAATCAGCTTAAAAGCTGACCGCGAGCGATAGCCCAGCTTCTTGGCTTCATAAACATAGGGGTCATTCAGCTGTCGTTCGAGCCAGATTTTTTGAGATACAGTTCTGCCCTTGCCGGTTTTCACCCGCACTTTCATCAAGCGGCCTGAAGGCTCTTTGCCTGCGCCGGGTCTGCTCATTGGGTTTGCCCCATTGCACCATCTGCCATCATCATTTGAATCAATATACCTTCGCGAAGCCCACGGTCGGCAACGCGAATGCGCTGCGCCGGAAAAGCCAATCTAATTTCTTCAAGAATCGCACAGCCTGCCAAAACCAAATCAGCGCGCTCACGGCCAATGCAACCATTTTGCGTGCGCTCTTCATAAGTCATGGCCAACAAGCGCTGGGTCACATCGCCTGCCCCTTCGCTTTGCAGCCAGCACCCATCAACTTTAGAGCGATCATAATGCCGAAGTCCCATGTGAACTCCGGCTATGGTTGTAACCGTTCCTGATGTTCCAAGCAAATGGCTGGGAATGGCCCCAACTCCCATTTTTTGTTCAACTTCGGATTTAAAGGGTTGCAACAGCTTTTTAACGTGGGCGCACATTTCGGCAAAAATATCGGGTGACACATTATGCCCGCCGTCAAATTTTTCAGAAATAGTCACAACTCCGGCTGCAAGCGAGGTCCATGCCTTAAGTTCAAAGCCAACATCAGTGCGTTGCATCCACATCACTTCCGTAGAGCCGCCGCCAATATCAAATATAATTGCACTTTCGGCTTCATCATCAATCAACGGAGCTGCACCCGAAGCCGCCAAGTTCGCTTCTGTCTCCCGGTCAATTATTTCGAGCTGCAAGCCAACATCATCGGCCACCCGGGCAATAAATTCTTCGCCGTTTGAAGCCAGCCTGCAAGCTTCGGTGGCAATCAGCCGACGTGGCCCCACTCCATGCCATTTCAATTTGTTGGAACACACACGCAATGCTTCAATCGTGCGGTCCATCGCTTGGTCGCTTAAAGCCCCGTGGATGCCAAGCCCTTCTCCTAATCTTACGATGCGTGAAAATGCGTCAACCACCGCCAAACCATGCATGGCAGGCCGTGCGATCAGCAATCGGCAATTATTAGTACCTAAATCCAGCGCGCCATAAGGAGGCATGAGAGGTTGCGTAAAGTTACCTCTACGTTTTCTCATCCCGCTCTTTCCGGCGTGGCCTTTGCGGGGGTTTCCCCCGTCTTTGGTCACGTCCACTTTAAAAACCCTTTGAACGAGAGAAAATCAACAGCCGTAGCCGGATCCAAACCCCGTTCCTAAACATTGCGTTAATAGCAGTCTAACAGGTTCGGTGGGGGCGTAAAGCAAAACTGTGACGCCGCTTACGTTAACGTAGAATTGAGGTTATCGGCCATAAACTTAAGTATTAGGGCGGCAAAAATGCGTACTTTCGGTAAATCATGGTTCAGGCAGGGCTCGTTAATCGCAGATTATGGCGAGCATTTCGGCCATGGTGTTCGTCAACAAAAACAAGCAATTGCGCTCGAAGCTTCTAAGGTAGATGCGGAATTAGCCTCAAAAGCAAAGTCAGAATTTATCGCCAACATGAGCCATGAGCTGCGAACGCCGCTCAACGCCATCATCGGGTTTTCCGATATGTTGGCTACCAAAACCACAACAAACCCCGATAAAGTTGTCCAATATGCTGGCTATATCCAAGAAGCTGCGGAACATCTGTTAGCCTTGATTAATGGCATTTTGGACGTTTCAAAAATTCAAGCAGGCAAGTTAAGCGTCGATCTGGAGCCCGTGGCCCTCAGCGCCGTACTCGATCAATGCCTGTTAATTACGGATGCCAAGGCCAAAGAAAAAAACATCGCAATTGAATCTCATGGTGCCGATAAATTACCTTTAATTTTGGCCGATCCCTTACGCCTTAAACAAATTCTGATCAATCTCCTCAGCAATGCCGTCAAATTCACACCCGAATGGGGCCGCGTCCGTGTGGATGCCAATGTGAAATCTGAAGATTTTGTGGTGATCAGCGTTACCGATACTGGTCCAGGCATGAGCCCGCCCGAAGTGGAAACCGCCATGAGCCCCTTTGGCCAAGTTGAATCAGGTTTCAGCAAACGCCACGAAGGAACCGGCCTTGGTTTGCCCATTGCCTTTGCCTTGGCAAAGCTTCATGGCGGCGATTTGCAAATTCAATCCACCAAAGGTGCTGGCACTCGCGTGAGCATTTTCATTCCGTTGGCAACCGCAGACGTGGCCACCCTTCTTTCCACCAAAACCCACATGACCAAGCAGTAAAGGCGTTTTTTCAGCATGACTTTGGCAACACTTCCCGTCCATTCAAATGAAATTCGCCCAAATGCTTATGCGAGCGAAGCCGAGCGCATGGGCCGCATAGTTGCGGTAACGGGCGCACATGCAATCATATTGCTGGATGCTGTCGATAGCTTTTTCGATGAAAACAAGCGCGGCGCTGAAATCGGCACATTGATGAAAGTGGAAACCGCCGGCAGCATTACTCTGGCGCTCATCTCCGCTTTAAGCTCACCCATGCCAACGCACTCATCCACCGAAAAAGAATTGCGCATTGTGGAAGTTGAATTCATCGGTGAACTTCCAAAAGACGAGCGTGGCAAAACAACAGTTTTCCGGCGCGGCGTTTCAAACTATCCATCTTTGGGCGACGTCGTGTTTCGAGCCAATCGCAGCGAATTAGCTTTGGCCTATGCGTGTGATGCTGATACAGCAGTCCGCGTGGGCCATATTCAACAAGACCCGTCCATTCCTGCCATGATCAAAATTGACGAAATGCTCGGCAAGCATTTTGCTATTCTCGGCACAACAGGCACCGGCAAATCCTGTTCGGTTGCTTTAATCTTGCGCCGCATTTTGGAAAAGAACCCGCAGGCCCATATCTTGCTGCTCGACGTGCACCGTGAGTATTCGCAATCCTTCAAGGGCATCTCAGAAGTCATAACGCCGGATAATATGGCGCTGCCATTTTGGTTGTTGAACTTCGATGAAGCGGTGGAAATTCTTGTCGGTCAACAAGCAAATCGCGAAGCTGATGTCGAAGTTTTGCGCGAAATTATTCCAATCGCTAAAGCCCGCTATATGGGCAATTCACGCCGTGATAAAAATGGTGCCGTCGCCCGAAACCGCGATGTGTTGGTCGATAATAATATTGGCGTTGATACGCCAATTCCTTACCGCACCTCTGATCTAACAGGCGTGCTTGAAGAGTATATCGGAAAACTCGAACTGCGCGGAGAACTCACGCCTTATAAGCGCATCAAAGCCCGCATCGAAGCCATTTCGCGTGATCCGCGCTATGCCTTCATGTTTGGCTCACTCACAGTCCAAGATAATATGGCTGCTGTGCTGGCCAAACTGTTCCGCATCCCTGTGAACGGCAAGCCTATCGCCATTCTTGAATTGGGTGGCCTGCCATCTGAAATTATCAACGTAGTTGTATCTGTTCTCGCACGTCTCGCTTTCGATTTTGGCGTGTGGAGCGGCGGCAAAATTCCAATCACGTTCATTTGCGAAGAAGCCCACAGATATGTGCCAAACGATAAGACCTCTGGCTTTGAACCCACCAAACGCGCCATCTCGCGCATTGCCAAAGAAGGTCGCAAATACGGCGTGTCGCTCGGGATCGTAACCCAACGCCCAGCAGAACTTGACCCCACAATTTTATCTCAATGCAACACCATCTTCTCGTTGCGCTTAACCAATGAACGGGACCAAGAAATTTTGCGTGCAGGCATTTCCGATGCCGCAGCTTCATTGCTCGAATTCATGCCCACGATGGGTGCAGGCGAAGCTATAACGTTTGGTGAAGGTGTGGCACTTCCCACGCGCATCAAATTTGACTTGTTGCCCGCGCATGAATTGCCACGCAGCACCAATGCCTCTTTCACAAAAAATTGGGCAAAGGATCTGCCAGACGATACATTCTTGCACGAAGTCGTCAGCCGTTGGCGTGCCCAAACCTATAATCCGGATAGTTCAAATTACACCATTGATCCGGTCGCAACTGACGGTGAAGCCATTGCTCCAGTGCCGACACCCACGCGCACTGATCCACTAAACCCACAGCTCACGCCACGGTCGTCCATCCGCCGTGATATGGGTGGCGTGCAGCCCCAAGGCTATGTGCAACCTCAACAAACACCGCAAGGTGCGCCAATCGGCTTTGGCCGCAGCCCCGCTCCCGTGGCTCCGCCACTAACCCCTGCCCCAAATGCCCAGCCCAGTCTTGCAAGCTTAATAAAACAGTTCCGCACGTAATCCTTGCAAGCACAGCGCACCACCGCTATCAAACTCAAATCCCGCTTGGGGGATCGGCTAACGGTAGGCCCTCAGACTCTGACTCTGATTGTCTAGGTTCGAATCCTAGTCCCCCAGCCAAACTTATCGGCATTATGTATCAAACGCACCAAGATTTGTGAACTCTAAAATGTTATCTTTCCTCTATGGGAAAACCACTTGGCGTTTCGATGTTAGAAAAGAAGCGCGACAAAATTAGAGATACTATAGCGGCCTATGAAGTCCGACTTAATCAAGCACAAGCTGATTTGGCGCACGTGAATGCCGCCTTGCGATTGTTTGCGGCAACAGGTGAGCCGGAGGACTTCCCACCTTATGTGGATTTGAACCGCGTGTTCCGACGCGGGGAGACAACTCAATTCTGTTTAAACACATTGCGAGACGAAGGTCCGTTAGATACGCGCCAACTCACCTTGCGTTTGATGAACAAAAAGGGACTTGATGTTGACGATAAAGTTTTGTGCCAAACTATTACCTTGCGGGTTGTGCAAACATTGCGAGTTAGAGCAAAGCGCCGATTGATTGATGGCAGCGAACGCCGCAAGGGTGTTTGTGTCTGGAGGCTTATGCAGCCCGTTGCCAATAGCCTTTCCAGTTCCGGCTAACAGGGTGCGCCATGGCAAGGCCAATTGCTGATTTGCAGATTGTGCCGTTGTCTTGATGGCGATGATCTTCCATCCAAGCGGCATGGGCTGCATATTGATGTAAGTAATGAGGTGACACGTAATGGTGTTGGCCTTGCACCATGCGGCGCAAACGAGAAAAAAAGCTTTCAGCTTGGTTGGTGCAAGCACCACCTGCG
>JANOXS010000112.1:0-2848 GCA_031418535.1 Hyphomicrobiales bacterium
GAAAGTTGTTCAACAGCAGAGCGCAGAGCGGTTACATCTTGCGAAGATGTGGCCGCTTCATCAATGCGTCCATTAAGTTTATCAATTTCAGAGCGGAAGCGCTGGATTTCAGCAGGATTGCCGTTGCTTGAAACAAAAGAAGTTTGGGCTTCGCGAAGCAAACCTAAAATGCGGTGTTCAATAATGTGCAGCTCTTCTTGGCTCGCTTGCACAGCTTGAGTTTGGGCTTTGGCGGCCAAAGTTTCAGCCGTGTCGCGCACAGTTTCAATGCGGCCCGCAAGGCCTTCCAGTTCGCGGCGCAGAAGTTCTGGCAAATCGGCAGACGGTTGGGCTTGGCTCTGCTCCACACGGCGCGCAAGTTCGCTCAAACGGTTTTCAAGTTGTGAAAAAGCTGGTGCTTGGCGCAGCACTTGGTCGTTGTTGGTGCCGCTTGCTTTTGTGGCCATTTCGCCCATGCGGTCTTGCAAAGATTTCAAATTGTCGCGGGTGCGCTTGTCGCTCACTTCCAAATGTTCAACGATGTTGCGCACAGCCTTTTCCAAAGTTTGGAAACCGGGCGTTTCTTCAGGTTTTGGGAATGGGGCAGCTTGACGATTGGACTGTGTGATTTGACGGCTCAGCGAAGCCAAGCGATCATTAACGGCAGAAAACGCCTCAACCGTTTGGCGCTCATTGCTTTCAACACGGGTAAAAATTTTGGCAAGCGCGAAATTTTCTTCGGCCTGCTGCGCGGGCGGATATGGCCGTGTTTCAGTTTCGCGGCGGGCCAATTGCGCCAATTGTTCGGCAATGTCTTCAAGCTTAGTGGCAGCCCGTTCAATCGGGTGCGAGGAAATGCGGCTGCGCGAAACTTTCGCAGGTGCAGCTTCCGCAGTATGTTCATCTGCCTGTTCATTGATTGCTGAATTCAGCCATTCCCCAAGGGTCATGCCTGAGCGCCGGGCTGCTGTTTTAGCAACTTCGCGCAATTCAGGTTCAACACCCTTAATGCTCCATGGAATTCCTGGCTTCATAACGTCAACTCTCCAACTTGGACGGGTGCCAATTGCAAACGCAAATCACTGCGGCAAACGTCCCACACACCCTGAAAGTTAACTTTTTTGGTAAAGATTAAGTTAAATATCCGATTAATTTTTTGAGTTTGTGATAGGAGCCTGTATTTTTGGATGCGCTTTCAATGCTCAATCTTGCCTTTGTAAACTCACCGCTCGACCGCAATGCCAATAATCGCACAAAAGCTGAATTTTTGGAGGTGCGGCGCCACGCTCCAAACAGCAAGGTTTTGCAATTGGCTGGCGATGCCGTGCGCTTTGAAAATGATCAGCTTTTCACAACTAATGATGCCTCAAAGTCTGAAGCGATTTATCTGGGCGATGACATGCAAAACATAGCCTGGTTTGCCCGGACCATTTTGCCAGATGAAACCTTAAAGTCGCTGCGCGCATTAATGCTTGAATCCGCGGTTTCGAATGCTGAACTTTCAATCTTGGCCCAAGCCCGCAGCTTGTTGCATTGGCATGAATCCCATAAGTTCTGTGCCAAATGTGGATCGCAATCGTTAATGTCTGATGCGGGCTATCGTCGCCATTGCGAGGCGTGTGGTGCCGATCATTTTCCCAGAACCGATCCCGTCGTGATTATGGCTGTGCGTCACGGAGCGAAAATTCTATTGGGCCGCCAAGCCAGCTGGCCACCCGGCATGTTTTCAGCGTTAGCAGGGTTTATGGAGCCGGGCGAGACGATTGAACAAGCTGTGCGCCGCGAAGTTTTTGAGGAAGCAGGCATAGTGGTGGGCGCTGTGAGTTATGTGCAAAGCCAACCATGGCCGTTTCCAGCAAGTCTGATGATTGGAATGATTGGTGAAGCCGAAACCACGGCTATTACCATTGACCCCAATGAGCTTGAACAGGCCCGCTGGTTTGAGCCTGAGGAGCTGGCACTAATGCTGAAACAAACCCATCCCGATGGCTTAACAGCGTCTCACCCTTATGCGATAGCCCATCATGTTGTGAAAGCGGCGCTCAAAATCTAACTATTTTATTCACAACTCAAAATAAATCGCTGAACACCTTGGCGAGTGTGAAAAATGATGCCATTGTATTGTCAGACAATTGAGGCTTCACATGTATCTTGGACTGGATTTCGGCACATCAAGCGTAAAAGGCGTATTGATCGACGCGAAGCAGAAAATTATCGCAACTGCCTCTTCGCCACTCAAGGTTTCACGGCCGCAACATGGCTGGTCTGAACAAAATCCAGAGCATTGGTGGAAAGCCGCAAATGCTGTTGTAAAGCAATTGCGAAAATTAAAGCCCAAAGCGGTGGCCCAAATAGCAGGCATTGGCCTTTCCGGCCAACAACATGGTGCAACTCTGTTGGATGAGCAGGGTAAAGTGTTGCGGCCCTGCATTTTATGGAACGACGCACGCAGTTTTGAGGAATGCAAAGATATTCTGGCAGCTGAGCCTCGCGCCTTGGAAATTACCGGAAACATTCCACTGGCGGGTTTCACGGCTCCCAAATTGCTCTGGGTTAAGAAACATGAACCCAAAATATTTGAAAAAATAGCTAAGGTCCTTTTACCGAAAGATTACATTCGATTTCGTATGACCGGTGATTATGCCTCTGACATGTCTGACTCGGCTGGCACCTATTGGCTGGATGTAAAAAAGCGCGACTGGTCGCCAGAAATGTTAAAAGCCACCCACATGCGCGCGGATCAAATGCCAGAATTATTTGAAGGCATAGAGGCAACAGGAAAGCTCTCTGCGGCTGTTGCTAAAGCATGGGGTATGCCTTTGCGTCCTGTTGTTGCTGGCGGTGGTGGTGATAACGTTGCATCCGCCGT
>JANOXS010000113.1:0-11689 GCA_031418535.1 Hyphomicrobiales bacterium
TCAAATTTTTCTGACTTCGTAAGAGCATCCACAATCGCTTTCGAAGGCTGCGAGATCAGCAGGGCTTGCGGCAGGCGGCGCATGATCAGTGACAGGCGTTCATTCAGTTCTGTTGCGATGTGATTTTGCAAAATCTCGGTGCCACTGGCGCTTTTCTGGCGGGCCAGATAAAGTGAGCGGTCAAAGATTATGGGTGTTTCATCAATCATGGATGATCAGCTAGCGGAAAAGCCGAAGCGTTTCCAGCTTCAAACAATGACCCGATTTATGCGGGGGCTGATTGATATTGTCACACCGCCAAAATGTTTGACGTGTCGCAAGGATGTGCAATCGGGTGCAAGCCTCTGTGTTAGCTGTTGGCAAAAACTAAATTGCTTGGAAGACCCGGTCTGCGATGTTTTGGGAACCCCATTTGCTTATGATCAGGGCGAGGGAATTTTGAGTGCCGCAGCACTGGCAAACCCTCCGCCATGGGATAGGGCGCGGGCCGCTGTGGTTTTTGATGATGCCGCAAAAGGCTTGGTCCACGCACTAAAATACCGCGATCAAACCGAGGCTGGTCTTTTAATGGCGCGGATGATGGGCCGGGCAGGCCGCGATTTATGTGCTGAAGCTGATGTTATTATGCCAGTGCCTTTGCACAGGTCGCGCCTGTGGAAGCGGCGCTTCAATCAAGCGGCATTTTTAGGCCAACGCATTGCCGCAGCGGCGCACAAACCTTTTGTAACAGACGTTTTGCTCCGTGATTTCAGCACACGGCAACAAGTTGGGTTGAATTATGCGGCGCGCCAGAAAAATGTGAAGACGGCTTTTTCTGTGCCATTTGAAAAAATTGGATTAATAGCGGGAAAGACTGTTTTGCTGGTTGATGACGTCAGAACCACCGGCGCTACGGTTGCGGCTTGTGCTACAGCTCTGAAGAAGGCCGGAGCAGCGCGGGTTTACATCGTCACCTTCGCTCTTGTACTGGACCCGTTGCGAATGCATATAGAAGCCTAATGGAAATGAACATGCCGAAAATTGAAATATATACCACGAATACTTGCGGATTTTGCATGATGGCTAAAAGCCTGTTGACCAAAAAGGGCGCAAAGTTTGATGAGATTGACGTGAGTTATGACGCCGCACTGCGCGACCATATGATGGCGCGAACCGGGGGCAGGCGCAGTGTGCCGCAGATTTTCATTGGTGAAAAACACGTTGGCGGCTGTGACGATCTTCATGCCTTGGAAGCCAAGGGTGGGCTTGATCCACTATTGGCACAGTCATGAGTTTTAAAGCAGGGCTTATTCAGCTGCGCTCTTCGCGCGAGATGGCGACGAATTTAACGGAAGCTTCAAAGCTGATCCGCCAAGCGGCATCGCAAGGGGCCACATTTATTTCGACACCCGAAATGACCAACATATTTGAGCCAGACCGCGAGCGGCTTAAAGCAGTGGTGATGACTGAACACGACGATTCATCTGTACACGGATTTGTTGAGCTGGCGGCCAAGTTGAAAATCTGGCTGCATTTGGGATCGTTGGCCTTGAAGGGCGATGATGGCAAATTGATCAATCGCACTTTATTGCTGAACCCCAAAGGCGAGATTGTTGCGCGCTATGACAAGATCCATTTGTTCGATGTGGATTTGCCGAATGGCGATAAATATCGCGAGTCGGATACTTACTCTGCGGGCACCGAGGCCGTGAAAGTTGATCTGCCCTTCTGCGCGCTTGGACTTTCGATTTGCTATGATGTGAGACAGCCTGCTTTGTATCAGGCATTGGCAAAAGCAGGTGCGAACGTATTGGTGGTGCCTGCTGCTTTCACAGTGCCGACAGGCAAGGCCCATTGGCATGTTTTGCTTCGCGCGCGCGCCATTGAAACTGGAAGTTATGTGATTGCGGCTGCCCAAGGCGGCGCACACGATTCGGGCCGAGAAACATGGGGCCACAGCAAAGTTGTAGACCCGTGGGGCAAGGTGATTGCTGAAGCAGGAGTTGACCCTGAATATCTGCTGTTTGAAATCAACCCTGCGGAATCAGCTGCGGCGCGGGCGCGAATTCCAGCCTTGGTTCATGCGCGGGAGTTTACACTTTCTGAGGTTAAGGCTTGATCAGGTATGATCTCATCTGTTCAAAAGGCCATGAATTTGATGGCTGGTTTTCTGATAGTGTGGCTTACGACAAACAAGCCAAGCGGGGGCTGATTTCCTGCGCCCATTGCGGTGTTACGAAAATCGAAAAACAAATTATGGCACCGGGCATTCCAACCAAAGGTAATCGCAAGTCAGAAACCCAAGCAATGTCGGCTGGACCTCTTGATCCGCGTGCTGCGGCTATGATGCAAGTGATGCGCGATTACCGCAAACATGTGACTGAGAATTCCGAGAACGTCGGCAAAAAATTTGCTGATGAAGCCCGCAAAATTCATTTCAAAGAAGTGAAAGAACGCCCCATCTATGGCGAGGCCACGGCCGATGATGCCAAGGCCCTGATTGAAGACGGAATTGAAGTGCATCCGATTCCGAGGCTGCCCGAGGATGGGAATTGAGTTATTACTACAGTTGCGCCACCAACATGTAATTCACATCCATATCTTTTGCCTTGCGCCATTCGTTTGCGATGATGTGATAAGTGACGCCGCTTTCGGCTTTAGTGGTCGCACCTGATTCTGAAAGCCAGTCTTTGAGTTCTGATGGCTTCACGAATTTTTCCCATTCGTGGGTGCCTTTTGGCAGCCAGCCTAAAATATATTCAGCGCCAACGATGGCAAGGCCGAAAGACTTTAAAGTGCGGTTTAAAGTGGCCACAAACATCAAGCCGTTTGGTTTCATCAGACTTACACAGGTTGCTGTGAAGGCTTGCGGGTTGGCGACGTGTTCAATCACTTCCATGTTGAGAATTACATCGAACTTTTCGCCAGCCGCTGCCAAATCTTCGGCAGTTCCCACGCGGTAGTCGATGTCTAATTCCATCTCTGACGCATGAACCGAAGCGGTTTTTATGTTTTTTTCGGAGGGGTCTACGCCGACGACATTCGCCCCGAGTCTGGCCGTAGGCTCGCACAGAAGGCCGCCGCCGCAACCGATATCAAGGAACCTCAGTCCTTTGAAAGGCTCGCGCTCCATGGGGTCTAGGCCAAGACGCGCACACACCTGCTCCTTAATATAAGTGAGGCGGACAGGGTTAAATTTATGCAAAACTCCGAATTTTCCCTTTGGATTCCACCATTCGGCAGCCATTTTCGAGAATTTTTCTACCTCGGCAGGGTCGAGGCTGGAAAGAGCGGGCTTTGTATCTATTGTCATTGCAAATTGTTACCTGAAATTGATGCTCGCATTATTGCATATATATGTGCTGTCACCTAAGAGTACGCCGCGCCGCACCTTGCGGCTGTAATTTTTTTAGGGGAACGGGCTGATGGGCCGTTTGGTTATGAAGTTTGGCGGAACGTCGGTTGCAAATATTGAGCGCATCCGCAATGTGGCACGCCATGTGGAACGCGAAGTGAAAGCTGGTCATCATGTGGCGGTTGTGGTTTCGGCCATGGCTGGCACCACTAATCAGTTGGTTGACTGGTGCAAGCAAGCCTCAGCTGTGCATGATTTGCGTGAATATGATGCCATTGTTGCGTCTGGTGAACAGGTGACAGCCGGACTTCTGGCGATTGTGTTGCAAGATTTGGGTATTCCAGCGCGGTCGTGGCATGGCTGGCAAATTCCATTGCAGTCTGATGGCGTTCATGGTTCAGCGCGAATTACCGGCATTGATGCTGGTGAAATTCGAAAACGTATGGAACAAGGCCAAGTGGCGGTGATAGCAGGGTTCCAAGGCATTGGCCCAGATAAGCGCATTACCACGCTTGGGCGCGGTGGCTCTGACACGTCCGGTGTTGCGATTGCAGCAGCGCTAGAAGCAGCCTGCGATATTTACACTGATGTGGACGGCGTTTACACAGCAGATCCGCGCATTGTGACGGGCGCTCAAAAGCTCGACCGCATCACCTATGAGGAAATGTTGGAGCAAGCTTCGTTGGGTGCCAAAGTTTTGCAACCGCGCTCAGTAGAACTTGCGATGGTTTATAAAGTGCCTTTACAAGTTCGCTCCAGCTTTGAAGCACCAGATTCCCCGAACCAAAATAAAGCAGATGGCACCGGACCCGGAACCATTGTTTGCGATGAGGATAAAATGATGGAACAGCATGTTGTAAGTGGCATTGCCTATTCACGCGATGAAGCAAAAATTTCACTGCGCAAAGTTAAAGATAAGCCAGGTGTTTCAGCGGCCATATTTGGTCCGCTTGCTGAAGCCGACATTAGTGTTGATATGATCGTGCAAAATGTTTCCAGCGATGGTGCATTTGCAAATCTTACCTTCACATTGCCGCGCAAAGATTTGCGCAAAGCAATCGATGTGCTGAACGGCATTAAATCAACCCTCGATTTCCAAGAGCTTACGCATTCGGCTGATGTTGCTAAAGTTTCTGTGGTGGGCATCGGGATGCGTTCTCATGCAGGCGTTGCTGCAAAAATGTTCAAGGCTTTGGCTGATAAGGGCATTAACATTCAAGCCATCACCACATCTGAAATCAAAGTTAGTGTTTTGATTGATGAAGCCTATACCGAACTTGCCGTGCGCGCTTTGCACTCAGCCTATGGTTTGGACAAGGCTTAAACCATGAGCAAACGCATCACTTTGATTGAAGGTAGCGAAAGCTAAGGAACCCTGCGCTGATGGTAACCTCCACACTCGGCCCGCGTGTTCTGCTTCGAAAGCTCCGCGCCGTAATGGCGGAGCAGGAGACGGCGCAAAAGCGGCTCGATAAAATCGTGACACTGATCGCTGGCAACATGGTTGCCGAGGTGTGCTCGATTTATGTCATGCGGCCTGGCAATGTGTTAGAACTTTATGCCTCTGAGGGTTTGAAGCGCGAAGCCGTTCACAAATCTAAGCTCAATGTGGGCGAAGGCCTTGTGGGTTTGATTGCTGAACAAGCCATTGGCCTGAATTTGTCGAACGCGGACAAGCATCCTTCTTTTAAATATCTGCCAGAAACAGGAGAAGAACTTTATAGCTCGTTCCTCGGCGTGCCGGTGATGCGTGGCGGGGCGGTGATTGGCGTTTTGGTTGTGCAAAATCGCACCCAGCGCACCTATACTGACGAAGAAGAAGAGGCATTGCAAACCACTGCCATGGTTTTGGCTGAGGTCATGGCTTCCGGCGAACTGAAAGAAATGTCGCGGGAAACTGCCATTGATGTAGCCCACGTAAAGTCACATCATATGCGGGTAGAGGCATTGGCTGAAGGCATTGCTTTGGGCCATGTGGTTTTGCATGAGCCACGAGTTCGTATTCAAAATATGATTGCGGAAGATATTCCGCTGGAACAAAGCCGGTTGGATGAAGCGATCAGCCAATTGCGCGCCCAGGTTGATGAACTTTTGGATGGCTCTGATGTTTTGCGTGAGACTGACTATTCAGACGTGCTCGAAACCATCCGCATGTTTGCTCATGACAAAGGTTGGCTGGCACGGTTGAACGAAGCTGTGGCGACTGGCCTTACTGCTGAAGCCGCAGTTGAGCGGGTGCAGAACGACAACCGGGCGCGGATGCAGCGGATGCAAGACCCGTATTTGCGTGAGCGCATGCATGATCTAGATGATCTTTCAAACCGACTGTTGCGCATCCTCACGGGGGCCATAGCCACAGCTTCGCGCACTGATTTGCCGGCCAATGCCATCGTCGTGTCGCGCAATATGGGGCCTGCTGAACTTTTAGATTACGACCGCACAAAAATTCGCGGTGTGATTTTGGAAGAAGGCGGCAAGACCAGTCATGTGGCTATTGTCGCGCGTGCTTTGGGAATTCCGGCGATTGGTTTGGCTGATGGCATTATCAATTTGGTTGATACTGGCGATGCCATTATTGTTGATGGTTCGACGGGTGAAATTTTTGTCAGACCTTCGGGCGAATTGCAAAAATCATACGCTGAAAAAGTACGCTTCTATGCGCGAAAGCAAGAGCGGTTTAATGCGTTGCGTGATCTTCCGGCTCTGACGCGCGACGGCCAAACGATTAGTTTAAATATCAATGCGGGGCTGACCGTTGATATGCCGCACTTGCAAGAGTCTGGTGCTGATGGCGTTGGCCTCTACCGCACGGAGCTGCATTTTATGATGGCAACGCGGTTCCCGCGCCTTTCCGCACAGGTTCGCCATTACAAAAGCATCATCGAACAAGCTGAAGGAAAGCCAGTGGTTTTCCGCACTCTCGATATTGGCGCCGATAAAACCTTGCCATATTTGCGCCAGCCGCGTGAAGAAAATCCGGCGCTTGGTTGGCGGTCTATTCGCATGGCGATGGACCGGCCAGCTTTGTTAAGATTGCAAGTTCGGGCCATGTTAATTGCGGGCGCCGGTCATGATTTAAAAATTATGTTTCCGATGATTGCAGATGTGCAGGAATTTTTGCAAGCGCGCGCGGCTGTTTTACATGAGCACAAATTTCTCATGAGCCACGGTCACGTCCTGCCAAAATCTTTGAAAATTGGCGTGATGATCGAAATTCCGTCATTGCTGTGGCAGCTCGACTATCTTTTCCCGGTCGTAGATTTTGCTTCAATCGGTTCCAATGATTTGGTGCAGTTTTTGTTTGCATCAGATCGCGGCAATCCCAAATTGGCCGGGCGTTATGATCCCCTAAGCCCTGCTGCACTTGGTGCCATGCGGCAAATTGTTGAGCGGGCTACGGCCCACGGTAAAACCGTAACGCTCTGTGGCGAATTGGGTGGCAGACCATTGGAAGCCATGGGATTGGTTGGTGTGGGCTTATCGTCCATGAGCATGGTGCCTTCGGGTGTTGGACCAGTTAAAGCCATGATCCGGTCTTTAGACCAAGCAAAGCTCTGGGCCTTTATGAAGCCATTATTGGCCAGCGGCATTCATTCGCTTCGGGGCGACCTTATGGAATTTGCCCACCGCAATGGCGTGGAAATTTAATTTCATATTTCTAATTTAGGTGTCGTCGTTAGGGCGCTGTTCACCATTCTTGTCCATGCTGCAAGCTTGAAGGTTTTCGTTAACCATTGTTAATTGTTGCGTAGAGAGTTGCCATGAGCTTTGACCCCCAAGATTTTTCTGAGGTTTCCTCAGATACCCGCACTGAACCCACTATGTTTTCAGATGGTCCGCGCAAGAAGCCCGATGGTAAGGCTAATCCTGCTGGCGAAGTGGGTTGGTTTTTGCAGCGCGAACGCGAAACTCGCGGATTGAGTATTGAAGAGGCAGGTGAGGCCACTGGCATTCACCCCTATCATATTGAAGCCATCGAATATGGCGACATGACCCATATGCCCCCGCGCTTAGAAGCATTAGAAATGATTGCGGGCTATGCGCAGTATTTAGGTTTTGATGCCGAGCCATTGGTTGAGCATCTCTTGCAATTTTTTCCAGCACCTCCGGTTGCCCGCAAGAAATTTCATCCGGCAAATCCACCACTCTTGTCGAGTGCTAAAATTCTGCAATTTGGTAAATTTCCAAAATTGCCTCAGCTCAATATCAATCTTTCGAAATTCCCCGGTGGGCCAGGCGGTATTGTAGCTTCGGCTTTGGGCGTGTTTATGGTTTTTGCGGCTAGCAGCTATATGATGTCGTCACCGTCAGAACCTGTTGTTGAACAACAGGCCAATGTGCAAGTTGTTGACCCGATGCCGACGGCCACGACTGGCCCAGAAAATGCAACGGTTGATGTGGTGGATACGCCCATGCAGGCCGCCCAAGAGCCAGCACTGGTTGAACCGATTCCTGCTGAGCCTGATGTAAATGCCATGGCAAGTGAAGAAGCCGATAGTTTAGGCTCTTTCATTCAGGAGCAAATTCCACAGCCAAACAACTCGAAGTCTAAAAAGAAAATGCAAGTTGCCAGTGCCGAAGTGGTCGAGTCCGCCGAAGGCCGGGTATATGGTGCTGCCAATGCTGATGCGCGCGTCGTTTTGATGGCCAAAGCGCCAGTGTGGCTGCGCATTGAAGATGCAGGCGGCAATGTGGTGATGACCCAAATGTTGAACACGGGCGACACCTACCGCGTACCTAACCGCGATGGTTTGATTGCCTTGTCGAGAGATGGCGGTCGTTTGGCATATCTGATTGACGGCCAAGAAAAAGGCATTCTCGGACCAGCCGGGCAGATTCTGGTTGGTGAAAAATTGGATGTGACTGCACTGGCCACGAAGAACTAAGCAAAACTTTGCGAATGGCGGAGGGTTACGCTAGAAGGCGGCCATGTCTGCCATTCAAGTCCAAAAGCTCAATCGTATTCTAGAACGCTTCGCCTCGGTTGAGCACGCGCTTTCGAGCGGTGCCACGGGCGAAGTTTTCGTTAAGTTGTCGAAGGACTATTCCGAACTTGAGCCGATGGCCAAGGGTGCTCGCAATCTGATCGCGGGCTATGAAGAGCGTGAAGGCGTGGCTGAAATGTTGAGCGCAGGTGGCGAACTTGCACAGATGGCTGAAATGGAAAAGCCGCTGTTGGACGAACGCATTTCTGGTTTTGAGCAAGACATGCGGATTTTGCTGTTACCGAAAGATTCTGCAGACGAACGCAACGTGATCCTTGAAGTTCGAGCGGGCACAGGCGGCGACGAAGCTGCGATTTTTGCCGGCGATTTATTCCGAATGTATCAGCGCTATGCGCAGTTTCGCGGTTGGAAGGTCGAAATTATTTCGGCCTCTGACGGCGAACATGGTGGCTACAAGGAAATTATAGCTAACATTTTTGGCTCTGGTGCCTATGCCAACTTGAAATTTGAATCCGGGGTTCACCGCGTGCAACGTGTGCCTGCCACGGAAACCCAAGGGCGCATTCACACATCAGCTGCCACAGTGGCGGTTCTTCCTGAAGCTGAAGAAGTTGATATCAAAATTGAAGATAAGGATTTGCGCATTGATGTCTTCCGGTCGTCTGGTCCCGGTGGACAATCTGTGAATACGACGGATAGTGCGGTTCGCATTACCCATCTTCCAACTGGTGTTGTGGTTTCGCAGCAGGACGAAAAATCACAGATTAAGAACAAGGCCAAAGCCATGAAAGTTTTGCGGGCCAGATTGTTTGAGCGTGAACGCGAACGCATTGACAGTGAGCGCTCGGCCACCCGCAAAGGGCAGGTGGGCTCCGGTGATCGCTCAGAGCGTATTCGCACGTATAATTTTCCGCAAGGGCGGCTGACTGACCACCGCATCAATTTGACGCTTTATAAGCTGCCCGAAATTATTGAAGGTCCGGCTCTTGAAGATGTGGTGCGCGCTTTGATTACAGAGCACCAAGCTAATTTGTTGGCGCAGATGGATGAAGATGCGTGAAACACTTGCCACGCAGCTGCAGGCGGCACGGAAAGCTTTTATGGCGGTTGACCTTGAACCAGCTGGTTTGGATGCCCGGCTGTTATTGCAAGCTGCGACAGGTTTGAGCCATGAGGAACTTGTGGCCTCCCCCGAAGCGGAAATGTCGCCTGAACAGTCTAAAATATTTGCAGGTTTTGTGGCAAGGCGTTTGCTGGAAGAGCCCGTGTCGCGCATTTTAGGCACACGTGAATTTTATGGCCGGAATTTTGAAGTGACTCCGGCTGTGCTGGACCCGCGCGCTGATACTGAATCATTAATTGAACTGGTGTTGGAACTTGGCACGGCTCCTCAAGGTCGCCTGCTTGATATTGGGACTGGCAGTGGGGCCATTGCCATCACACTGCTGTGCGAAATTGCAGGCGCAACTGGCATGGCCGTGGATTTGTCAGCTGATGCGCTGCATGTTGCGCGAAAGAATGCACTGGCCAATGGCGTGAGCGGAAGATTGCATTTTCATTTGGGGTCTTGGTTTGCGGGCCTTGCAGAAAAATTTGATCTGATCGTTTCAAATCCCCCTTATATTCCGCACGGCGAGATTGCTGGGCTTGGCGACGAGGTTAAAAACTTTGATCCGCATTTGGCTTTAGACGGCGGGGCAGATGGATTGTTTGCCTACCGCGCACTGGCAGCCGGTGCTGCGGAACATCTAAACCCCAAGGGCACACTTGTTGTCGAAATAGGAGCGGGTCAGGAGGCTGATGTGACCGCCATTTTTGAAGGCCACGGCTTTCAAGGTTGTGGCAAGCGTAAAGATTTGGGCGGGCATGTGCGGGCGCTGGCGTTTAAGAGCAAATATTAAGAATTTTCCAAGTTGAAAAAAGCCATTGGACTTTTTCTTCAGCTCGGCTATTAGAGGGTTATCCCCAGTGCCTTTTGCGACCAATCGCTCAACAATATTCGTGAGATTGATCCCGCAGGCGGTGAACAGAACTTCTAAGTGGTAAGTTATTGTGCTGGCAGGGTGTCGTTTCAATCAAGGTGTTATTCTGCAAAAGCTCTTTTGGCTCTCGGTTTAAAAACTGCAATTCAGTGTCAAACTTTCAGTTTGGCGCATTGCTTCTCCATGAGGATGGATATTTTTCGTGAACAATAATTTTATTCGCTCGAACCAAAATAAAAATAATAATAACCGGAATAGAAACCGTAATAATAATAACAACCGCCGCAATACCGGCGGCACGGGCGGCGGCGGGCCAAACAATAAAGTTTTTGACAGCAACGGCCCCGACATTAAATTGCGCGGCACCACACAGACCATTGCTGAAAAATATATGCAATTGGGCCGTGATGCACAATCATCGGGCGACACTGTTGCCGCCGAGAATTATTATCAACACGCCGAACATTATTACCGCTTGTGGGCCGCAAGCCAACCCATTGGCCATTCCTTGTTAATGCCACGCAAGCTTGGCGAAGAAGAGTTTGATGACGAAGGCGACGAGCAAGGCGCTGCCGAAGAAGAAGGCGAAGGTGTTCAGGGAGAAGTGGCCCAGGCGGATGCTGGCCAAGTTCCAGACGCAGCTTCCGGTGACGTGAACGCTAACGTTGCTGATGGTCAGCAGCCGCGCCAAAACCGCAACAATAATAACCGTGATAATAATAATCGTAATTTCCGGCCCCGTTGGCCCAATAACAATCGCAATAATCGCAATTATGAAAATCGCGATGCAGCAGGCGAGCAAGCTCCCGCTGCCGCCACTGAAAGTTCGGCTGAATCTGTTCCGGCACCCGCGCCCGCTCCTCCAGCTGCAGAATCTGATGGTCAATGGGAAGCGCCATCATTCTTGCAGCGGCCGACTCCTGCCGTAGTTGAAGCGCCAGAAGTTGTGGCAGTTTCAGAAGAGGCCCCCGCACCGCGCAAGCCCAGGGCCCGCAAACCTCGTGTGGAAGCGGAAGCTCAACCCGTCGAAACGTCGGGCAATCCGGAATAATTTTTAGTTGGTGTCTTGAGGTCGGGAACAAAGCTTCCCATATCTCGCTTCAGTTGGATGGTGGTCTTATGCCTTCGGGGTTTGATCACTAAAGCCTGAAGGAGTTTGACTATGGAATTTGAAAAATACACCGAGCGGTCGCGCGGTTTTATTCAATCGGCTCAAAGCTTGGCTTTGCGCGAAGGCCATCAAAAATTTACCCCTGACCATGTGTTGAAAGTTCTTCTCGATGATGAAGAAGGGCTGGCTTCTGGCTTGATTAAGGCGGCGGGCGGCGATGCGCGTTTGGCGCTTTCTAACGTTGAAGCTGGCTTAGCCAAAATGCCAAAAGTTTCTGGAGGCGGGGCTGGGCAAGTTTATCTGTCGCCAGAAATGG
>JANOXS010000114.1:0-9850 GCA_031418535.1 Hyphomicrobiales bacterium
AGTGCAGGTGGTCTTTACAGTGTCACGAATGCCGACGATTTCAATTTCTTCGCCAACCTTCACAACGCCGCGCTCAATACGACCGGTCACAACTGTGCCGCGGCCAGAGATTGAGAACACATCTTCAATTGGCATCAAGAACGGTTGATCAATCGGACGGTCAGGCTGTGGGATATATTCGTCAACTGTCTTCATCAAAGCCAAAATGGCTTCGCGGCCAATCTCAGGATTGGTGCCGTTGAGCGCACAAAGCGCTGAACCACGGGTGATCGGAATATCATCACCGGGGAATTGATATGACGAAAGCAGCTCGCGAACTTCCATTTCTACGAGATCGAGAAGTTCCGCGTCGTCAACCATGTCGACTTTGTTCATGAACACAACAAGGGCAGGAACACCAACTTGACGGGCAAGCAAAATGTGCTCGCGGGTTTGTGGCATTGGGCCGTCAGCTGCTGACACCACAAGAATGCCACCATCCATTTGTGCAGCACCGGTGATCATGTTCTTCACATAGTCAGCATGGCCTGGGCAATCCACATGCGCGTAATGGCGCGCTTTGGTTTGATATTCAACGTGGGCTGTATTGATCGTAATACCACGGGCGCGCTCTTCAGGCGCCTTATCAATCATGTCATACGCAGTATAAGTTGCACCGCCCGTTTCAGCCAAAATCTTGGTGATCGCTGCCGTCAACGAGGTCTTGCCATGGTCAACGTGACCAATCGTGCCGATGTTGCAATGCGGCTTGTCGCGGTTAAATTTCTCTTTGGCCATGGTGGGTCTCCTTAAACAGGTCGATCAGAACGGTTAAATTACGAGTATTTCTTTTTCACTTCGTCAGCTACGGCAGTTGGAACTTGCTCATAGTGATCGAATTGCATGGTGTAGGACGCACGTCCCTGACTCATTGAGCGCAGGTTGTTGATGTAACCAAACATGTTGGCCAGCGGCACCATGGAATTCACAATTTGTGCGTTACCACGTGTCGATGTGCCCAAGATTTGGCCACGACGTGAGTTAAGATCGCCGATTACACCACCCAGATATTCATCTGGAGCAGTCACTTCGACTTTCATAATAGGTTCAAGCAAAACTGCACCGGCAGTTTCGAAAGCTTCACGCATTGCGGCGCGGGTTGCGATTTCGAAGGCAATCGCAGAAGAGTCAACATCATGGTAAGCGCCGTCAATCAACGCAACTTTCATGTCCACAACCGGGAAGCCAATTAATGGACCACTGTTGAGAACCGAATTAAGACCTTTTTCAACGCCCGGGATATATTCCTTCGGCACCGAACCACCAACGATGCGGGCTTCAAACGAATTGCCTGCACCCTTTTCAGCGGGTTCGATTTCAAGAATAACGCGAGCGAACTGACCAGTACCACCCGTTTGCTTCTTGTGTGTATAGTCCTTGGTAATCTTGCGGGTGATTGCTTCACGGTAAGCAACCTGCGGTGCACCAACAACAACTTCAACTTTGTGTGTGCGCTTGAGGATGTCCACCTTAATATCAAGATGAAGTTCGCCCATGCCCTTAATGATTGTTTCGCCTGATTCAGAGTCAGTTGAAACGCGGAAAGATGGATCTTCAGCAGCAAGCTTATAAAGTGCCACAGCCATTTTTTCTTGGTCAACCTTAGTCTTAGGTTCGACCTTCATTTCGATAACGGGCTCAGGGAATTCCATCTTTTCGAGGATCACTGGCTTAGAAGCATCGCACAGCGTATCGCCAGTGCGGGTATCTTTCAGGCCAACCAGAGCAACAATGTCGCCAGCGTGGGCTTCAGCAATTTCTTCGCGGTTGTTAGCGTGCATGAGAACCATGCGGCCAACTCGCTCAGTCTTGTCGCGTGTGGAGTTCAGCAGCGAAGTGCCCTTGGCAAGAACACCAGAGTAAATGCGGCAGAATGTGAGAATGCCATATTGGTCATCCATCAATTTGAATGCGAGAAGAGCAAGTGGCTCAGTGTCGGATGATGGGCGCGTCGTGTCGGCACCAGTTTTTACATCAATGCCCTTAATGGCAGGACGATCCAATGGTGAAGGCAAATAATCGCAAACTGCGTCAAGCAAAGGTTGAACACCTTTGTTCTTGAAAGCTGAACCACACAGAACTGGGAAGAACGAGGCGTTCAAAACAGCTTTGCGCAGAAGGCGCTTAATGGTCTCATTGGCCATTGGTTTGCCATTGAGATAATCATCCATCGCTGCATCATCGAGTTCAGCGCAAGCTTCGATCATATCAGCACGGGCTTGTTCAGCAGCAGCCAACATATCAGCTGGAATTTCTTCGTCGTGGAAAGAAGCACCAAGTTCTTCGTTGTCCCAGATAACAGCCTTCATGCGAACGAGATCGATGATGCCTTTGAAATCTGCTTCAGCGCCGATTGGCAACTGAATAGGAACAGCGCGAGCACCGAGACGTTCTTTAATATCTTTCAGGCACTGTTCAAATGAAGCGCCAGTCTTGTCCATCTTGTTGCAAAACACAATCCGTGGAACAGCATATTTGTCGCCTTGGCGCCAAACTGTTTCAGTCTGTGGTTCAACACCTTGGTTTGAATCGAGAACGCAAACTGCACCGTCAAGCACGCGGAGCGAACGTTCAACTTCAATCGTAAAGTCCACGTGGCCGGGTGTGTCGATGATGTTCAGGCGTTTGCCATTCCAAGTTGTTGTAGTGGCAGCGGACGTAATCGTAATGCCGCGCTCTTGTTCTTGTTCCATGAAATCCATGGTGGCAGCGCCATCGTGCACTTCGCCAATCTTATGGGTCTTGCCAGAATAGTACAAAATCCGTTCAGTGGCTGTCGTTTTTCCAGCATCAATGTGAGCCATGATGCCGAAGTTACGATAGTCTTCAAGTGCGTGCGTACGTGCCATAATTCTCTAAATCTCTTACCAGCGATAATGACTGAAAGCGCGGTTGGCTTCGGCCATCTTATGTGTGTCTTCGCGCTTCTTTACTGCGGTGCCACGGTTGTTACCGGCATCGAGCAATTCAGCAGACAGACGTTCCACCATTGTTTTTTCATTGCGGCCACGGGCTGCATTGATGATCCAGCGAATAGCCAAAGCCTGACGGCGCTCAGCACGAACTTCAACTGGAACTTGATATGTTGCACCACCAACGCGGCGCGAACGCACTTCGATGGCAGGAGCCACATTGTCCAAAGCGGAATGGAACAATGCTAATGGATCAGCTTTGGATTTCGTCTGAACGATTTCCATAGCACCGTAAACGATGCCTTCAGCGATGGACTTCTTGCCTTGGCGCATGAGGTTATTCATGAACTTCGACAGGATCAGATCACCAAACTTAGGATCTGGATTGATAACGCGTTTCTCGGCGCGATGACGACGTGACATGTTCTATTCTCCCCGCGCTTACTTTGGACGCTTTGCGCCGTACTTCGAACGACGCTGACGGCGCTTTGGAAGGCCTTGCGTATCGAGGACACCGCGGATGATGTGGTAGCGAACACCTGGCAAATCTTTCACACGACCGCCGCGGATCATTACCACGGAGTGTTCTTGAAGATTGTGGCCTTCACCTGGAATATAGCTCACAACTTCGAAACCATTCGTCAAACGAACCTTGGCCACCTTACGGAGAGCAGAGTTAGGCTTCTTTGGTGTAGTTGTGTAAACGCGTGTGCAAACGCCGCGCTTTTGCGGGCAAGCTTGCATCGCCGGAACTTTGTTCCGGTAGGTTGGCGCAAGACGGGGCTTGCGGATCAACTGGTTGATAGTAGGCATTCGGCCCATCACCCTTTAAAAACTGTTGGACTGGATCAAACGAATGTGAGCACTACCATGTTCCAGTCCGGAAACACCGTAGCGCCAAAACCAGAGGCTTACCAAACCGGCCAGGTTTGAGGAGCATGACCTTGAATTTATTACTCTTTTACCGCCGTGTCAGCGTATTGAGATGCGTAATCCCAACGGCCTGCCTTTCGGAAGTAGGCGGGTGATAGCTGCCTCCCCCCCATCCGTCAACAGCAAAATGCGGTAAATATCGAGCAAAACGCCCAAAATGCTTTAGAGTTAAGTGAATCCTGCATATTGCACTGCAAAAAAGTGACGAAGCTGGCCAGAAAAGCCGAAACGAGACTACTTGCAAGTCCTTTTCGCAATCACCTTGCTGACATCCACATCAATAAAGGCCTGCGTAATTAGAGAATCGGGGAACCAGCCAAAATCGTTCACATCAATCAAACCTTTTTTTCCCAAATCTGTAATTGCGTCCACCAAGACGTTTCGAGGGATCATGTCATTTCTCATGGCTGCAGCAATGCCATTGGCCTTTAATTCTCGCGACACGATTTGGCCGGCCTTGCTCATCGCAAGCATAGCGTCGCCATCAGGATTTTCTGCCATCTGCTTATTCGTGTTGAAGTTTACGCTAGCCAATGTAACAGCCATGTCGACCCCGAAGGCGGCTTTGTCGTGGGTATAGCGCTCAAAAATCCAACTCAAATGCTCACGTTCGACCGGATCGCACAGCCGCGACACTTTATGTTTAAGATAGCAAGCCAAAGCCGGGTCATTCTGCGCCCTGTTAATCCACAGCCCCTCGCACGTTGAATCAGAAACTGAAACTGGCGCAACAAAGAGTGCTGACTTTATTTCAAACCAATGGAAATAAACGGTACTAATCAGAGCAAAAGCTATAAATCTGAAAACCCAACTAAAAAGTCCCATGCGCGGCTACTTACAAGCTGGACGTTTAACTTGAACATCGGCAAGTGAGCTTCTGACCCATTTGGGCGGAAAAGACGGAAAATCGTCAAATGAAACATAACCCTTCTCACCAAGTGAGCGCAGATCACTCTCCAATACACTAAAACCAAAATGCTGATATTTTTGACCTTTCAGAACGGCGTTGGTCCCTGCCATCATGCCAGACGCAATATCCATCGCATTTTGCATGTGTTTATCAGCAGCTTCAGGAGTCTTAGCGTTATCCATTTTGGCAGCTTCGATGCCAAGTTGCATCGTGTCAGTCAACGGAGTGCTAATCGCCATCTGGGCTGTGGCCAACAATAATTTATTGTTGAACGTTGTATAATCGTCTTCGAAGACTAGAACGCGGGCAACAAATGCGTCTCGTTCTTTCGCATTGCACAGCCGACTAATCCTAGTCGTCATATAACAATGCATTTGATCGATGTTCATATAGCCACTTGCCCACCCAGCACCGCATTCACCGTCAGCAGACGAGGCTGCGAGCACAGACCCTTTACCAGCCTGCCAGCCCCAAGAAATGTTAGTGCCATTCAGCGGATTGATGCCGCTTGAATACATGTAAGTGCCACCAGACACGGCAAGGAACAGCCCAACTATCGTGGCGATAAAGCCGGCATTAATTGTGGAACCACCGTCATCATCTCCGCTGTCACCATCATCAAATTGCTGTTGGTTGCCGTCTTCATCATAGGAATCAAATTGGCGTGGCTTATTCACATCACCAAGCCTTGCGTTAATTTGATCTAACCGAATGTCATTCCGCGCCATTCAAACAGCATCCTTTTGTCCAAACTAAAAAATAGACACAAAAGACTAAAGGTCATCTTAATCTTTCATCGCAGGATTGCCGCAATTGGGCCACATCACCGCCGCATCCGCCCGGCAACTTCGGATTCGGACGGCGACATATTTCAATCGAACTCCATTTAAGAGGGGAGATACCTACGATGAATATGCCTCACAAACATTGGTGGCACGAACTAAACACATGGGAGCCTGAAGCCGCCTTGGCTTTTTATGGCCGCACCCTAGGATGGGAATTTGAACCCTCCCCCCTGCCAGATGGTGCAGCCTATTGGATTGCCAAAAAAGATGGCAATGCCGTAGGCGGCATTTTTGAACTCACTGCCCCCGATTATGATGGCATTCCATCGCATTGGATGACTTATCTATCTGTCAACGACATTAACAAAGCCGGAGCAAATACGTTTGATGCTGGCGGCGAAGTGATGCGCTCACCTGTTCGCATTCCCGGTGTTGGCAAACTTGCCGTGGTGACGGACGCATCTGGCGCGTTAATTGGTTTAATTGAGCCTGACCGGACAAACCAATCCGTCACACACTAACCTAATTTGTAAGCAGCGTAACCAGAGTAGACAGGCACCCAAGCGTTTTGATTGTTCGTAGAACAGTCAAAATCGCCCAGTGCCTGTTTTTTTGCGCTCTGGCCCTAGCGTCAAACCATGCTTTGTCTAAAGTATAGCAATGATAACGCTTGCCATTGCCTGCCTCATAGTTTTCCTCGCCGCCATCGTGCGCGGCTATTCTGGCTTTGGCTTTTCGTTGCTGACGATCACGGCCTTGTCTCTGATTTATCCACCTACTGAAATTGTGCCATCAATCTTCATGCTCGAAGTTGCAGCCAGCCTGCACCTGCTTCCCGGCATCTGGAAGGATGTCCATTGGAAATCGCTAGTCCCACTCACAATCGGTTGCCTGATCGCAACGCCATTTGGTGTGTGGTTATTGGCCAATGTGCCAGCTGCACCCATGCAAATGGCTTTGAGTCTATTTGTGCTCGCCTCCACATTTCTCATGTGGCGGGGCTTTGCCCTAAAATCCATGCCGAACGCCGCGGCCTCCACCGCCGTGGGCGCAGCTTCCGGCTTGGCCAATGGTGCATTTGGTATTGGCGGACCACCAGTCATCTTATTTTATTTTGCATCGCCAGCTGGCAATATCGCTGGCCGGGCATCCGTCATCGCTTTCTTTCTCGCCACAGATTTAATTGGCCTCGCCAATCAATCTACCCAAGGGCTGATCACCAAAGAAACAGCATTCCGCGCCATAGCTTATCTTCCAGCTTTACTGGCAGGAATCTGGCTAGGTGCCCGCAGCTTCAAAGGCGCTGATCCCGAACAGTTTAGAAAATATGTGTTAGTAATCTTGGCAGCACTTGCGGCAATCACATTTATCAAAAGTTTTGGGCAGTTGATCTAGTGGACACACTCACCCTCTTCGGCCTATTCGCCGTGTCGATGATGTTGATAACTTACACATTGGAAGCCCGCAGTCATTGGATGGTTTTTTTGTTCGCAATTTCTTGCGCACTAGGATCAGCCTATGGCTTTTTGCAAGGCGCTTGGCCCTTTGGTGTGGTGGAAGCGGTTTGGGCGCTCATTGCTTTGAAACGGTGGAACGAGCGCCGCAAACTTTAATGTAACAGCGCCTCAGCCACGTCTGGCAATGGCCCATAGCCATCTTCTTTTAGAAAATCGGCCAATCCCTTTAGAATAGGCAAAGGCTTTAAATTGTCCGTTGGACACTCTTCAATAGATTGACCAGACGTGCACTCTTGCGGGCCAAAGCCAGTGTCCTCAGCCATATTTTGCGAAACCGTCTGCCACGCTTCTTCACCCTGCCCCAGCCGCATCTTGCTGCCAGCCCAGGCGGCTAAAAAGCCATTGGATTTCCAAATTTGCGGGTCAAGTTTAGCGGCATATTCAAGGCCGGCCAAATCTTGCTTCAAACGCGGCTGCATTGCAGGCTCTTCGGTTACATCGTTCACAACGCCATTGCGCAATTGCCAGATTTTGATAGGCGCGAATGAACCAGCATAAGAGTCAAAGGCATAATAAAAACTATTGTCAGAACTCAACAACTCTTGCGAGCCATCGCCATCCACATCTTCAAACCAATATCCGCCGCCATCTAAATTGGCAGCTTCGACCAACGACCAGCTGGCTGCCCCGTTTGGCTTCACCGCAATCCATGTTTTTGTGCAACAATGCGCACCACCGGAATAACGAGTAAACACCAATTGCGGAACACTGATGCTTTTGTCTAAAACAACAAAGCCAGCTTGCGGTTGCGCTGGAGAAAATTCGTCACCTTTGCCAACGTTGAATGAGAAGCCGGGGCCATTTTTTTCTGTGCCAGTAACAACACTTGCATATTGGTCTTCACCTGTTTTCTCAAGCTTCAACTGCACCGATAGATCACCCACAGAAAGATGAGCTGGCTTGTCAATTTGATATTCAACCATCGGCGCTGAAGCGACCGGTGTTTCCCAGACAGTCTTGAGATACCGCGCGCCATTGGACAAAAGCGCATCCTTTGGCAATTCACCAATGTTCGGATCAAGCGATTTTACTTTTTCAAGTGTGGCCGCTGCATATGGTCCTTTGATCACACCGTAATACCCGCTTTGCGAAGCCACCACTTTGGTGTTTTCACCCATGCTTCGCGCGATGCCAATGGCAACGTCGAGATCTTTACTTGAAGCTATCGCCAACCATTTCTTGTGAGCAGGAAGTTTAAAATCCTCAGCTTGTACTTGGCCAGCCATCATACAGACCGACCCACATAACAATCCAAATAACACTTTGCGCATAATCACCTCTTTGTACTTCTGCTAGTGTCAGATTTAGGCAACTCAAGGGCAGATTTTAGTTTTCCTGTAGTATTTGCGCAAAGCCTTCGTCTCCGCTAAAGCCCCTGCTATGAACGCACATGTCCCTAAAGTTGGTCTGGTGCAGCTTGGCTGCCCTAAGAACCTTGTTGATTCCGAACGCATCCTCACGCAGTTGCGTGCTGAAGGTTATAAAATCGCCCCCGGCTATGAAGATGCCGATGTGGTGATCGTCAATACCTGCGGTTTTTTGGACAGTGCTAAGGCCGAAAGCTTGGCCGCCATTGGCGAAGCCATGGAAAAAAATGGCCGCGTAATTGTGACAGGATGCTACGGCATTGAGGCCGATACTATTCGCAATTCACATCCTAATGTTTTGGCCATCACAGGCCCACACCAGTATGAACAAGTGGTGGCCGCCGTGCATGAAGCACTGCCACCCAAACACGACCCGCGTTATGATCTGGTTCCACCGCAAGGCTTGCATTTGACCCCGCGCCATTATTCCTATTTGAAAATTTCCGAAGGCTGCAACAACCGCTGCACCTTCTGCATCATCCCCTCCATCCGTGGTGATCTGGTCTCGCGCCCCATGGCCGCTGTTTTGTATGAAGCTGAACGCTTGGTGAAAGCAGGCGTGAAAGAGCTCCTCGTTATTTCGCAAGATACCAGCGCTTACGGTATGGACATTAAATATGCCGAGAGCAAATTCAGAGGCCGCGAAGTTCGCGCCAAGTTTTATGACATGGCCAAGGAACTGGGCGACCTCGGCGCGTGGGTGCGAATGCATTATGTTTACCCCTACCCGCATGTGGATGATGTGATTCCGCTGATGGCTGAGGGAAAGATTCTGCCTTACTTGGATATCCCATTCCAACATGCCTCACCCACCGTGCTAAAATCCATGCGCCGCCCTGCGAACCAAGAAAAGGTTTTGGACCGCTTGGCCAAGTGGCGTTCGATTTGCCCAGACATTGCCATCCGCTCCACCTTCATTGTGGGCTTCCCCGGCGAAACGGATGCGGATTTTGAATTCCTGTTGCAGTGGATGAAGGAAGCCAAACTGGAGCGCGTGGGCTGCTTTAAATACGAGCCAGTATCAGGCGCCAAAGCCAATGACTTGGGCCTGCCCCAAGTGCCAGACGAAGTGAAAGCTGAACGCTACGCCAGATTCATGGAAACCCAACAGGTGATTTCCGAAGCCGCACTCCAAGCCAAAGTGGGCCGCGTGATTGACGTGCTGGTTGATGAAATCGACGACGAGAACGACGAAGCCATTGCCCGAAGCCCATGGGACGCGCCGGAAATCGACGGCAACGTCTTCATCCCCGGCGGTACCGATTTAAAACAAGGCGATATGGTGAAGGTGAAAATTGTTGAAGCCGAGGAATATGATTTGGTGGGTGAGCGGGTTTAAGGTGCTTCGAGGCGCTTTCCGCGCACCTCAGCATGAGGGAAACTAAAA
>JANOXS010000115.1:0-3836 GCA_031418535.1 Hyphomicrobiales bacterium
GCAGTTTTATCTTGTTGCGCCTGCTACAATTGCTGCGTTTGATTTGATTGCTTGTGCGCGTGCTGCCTGTGCTGTTGGCGACTGTGCTTCGATCATTGTGCCGGACAGTTTGAAAACTGAAGACGTGGCCATGCTGCAAGAGCTTGGGCTTGCGGTGTTCTTACAAGATGTGGAACCGCGCATTGTTTCGCGCCTCCGTGCTGATGGGTTACATATCAATTCAATGGAACATGCCATTGTGGATTTGCGCATGTCACTGCCGCGGGATGCGATGGTGGGTGTGGGGTGTGGTGTGTCTCGCCATGCAGCGATGGAAGCTTCCGAGCAGGGGGCAGATTACATCGCCTTCACCCAGAAAAAACAAACAGGTGGAGAGCCACTGGTGAAATGGTGGAGCGATATTGCCGAAGTGCCCTGTGTGCCGTTTGATGCTGTGAACCTTGACGAGCTGGCCATTTTGTTGCCGCAAAAACCAGATTTTATCAGGCCAATGGATGATATGTGGCACAGTGCTGATGCGGCAACGACAATTATAAAAGCGATGGCCGCCAAGTTGGTGCCATGAGATTTTATCTGGCGATTATTTTTTTTATCCTGGCGTTTTTACAGTTCGCCTACGCGCAAGCGCCCGACCCAGCCAGTTTTGAAGAAGCCATTGCGCTGTTTGATGATGGCAAGTTTGATGAAGCCAAACCATTAGCCGAAGAATTTGCCGCGAAAGATGATGCTCGCGCCATGATGATGCTGGGCACGATTTATCAAAAAGGCTTGGCCGTGCCTGCTGATGTGAAATTGGCCCAAGGCTGGTTTCAAAAAGCAGCGGACAAAAACAATGCGGATGCGCAATTGGCACTCGGCATGATGTTTATGGATGGTTCGCTTGGTGAAGTGGATTTGGACCAAGGTGCTCCGTTGTTAGAGAAAGCGGCCACCGCTGGAAATGCGCAAGCGCAATATAATATTGGGTTGTTTTATGCCGGTGTTTACAACACGGAACCGAGTTGGAAAGATGCCGCGACATGGTTTCAAAAATCGGCCTCTGCTGGGCTGGCCAGTGCGCAATATAATTTAGCGCTGCTCTATATTGACGGGCGCGGTGTAGAAAAAGATATGGTGGCTGCGGCCAATTGGTTTTCCAAAGCTGCCGTTCAGGGGATGCCAGATGCAGCGCTTGAATATGGTGTGTTGGTGTTTCGGGGGGAAGGCGTTCAAAAAGATGAAAAGCTGGGTGCCAAGTGGCTGTTGATTTCGGCCAACCACGGTAATCCGGTTGCGCAGAACCGCATGGCAAAACTTTATGCCACGGGGCACGGCGTTGAGGTTGATCCCGTAGAAGCCGCCAAGTGGGCGATCCTCGCCAAAGCGGGCGGACGATCAGACACAACTTTGGATGATGCGCTAGAAAAAATGCCAGCCGACATGCGCAAGCTTGCGGAAGAAAAAGCAGCGTCGTTTAAGCCGATGACAAGCAACGCCGCCAATTGAGTCTGGAATTTAGGCTTTGCGCTTAAAAAAGCTTGGTATACGCAGTTCGCCTTTTTGGGTCAGTTTTGCGGCAATATGCGTGGCTTTATCCAGTTGGCCGCTTTCAAGCGCGGTCGCAGTGGAGGCACTCATTTCTGTGAGCGTGGCAATTGACGCAAAAAGGCGCCCGGCAGGAGCAGACTCAGCCAATGATTTAACCTTTCGCAATGCCGCAGCGCCCGAAGCGCCAAAGCTCTCGCCGTCAAACGAGAATGTTTCAATCGAAGCCATTTTAAAACTCATCATACTCACTCCACAAACACACACACGGGTGCAGAATTGACCGGTTAACGTTAAAACGGGGTTAAAGTTCGGTGCTTGTGTGATGCTATTGTGGCTGGCTATAAGACTTGTAGTAATTACTTAAATCATGCGGAGTTTCCATGGCTGGCCATTCACAATATAAAAACATCATGTTCCGCAAAGGCAAGCAGGACAAACTTCGTTCAAAGATTTTTTCTAAGCTGGCCCGCGAAATTACGGTGGCAGCCAAGGCGGGCGTGCCTGATCCTGCGGCCAATGCGCGGCTTCGTTTAGCAATACAAAACGCGCGCGCTGAAAACTTGCCGAAAGACAATATCGAACGGGCTATCAAGAAGGCGGCAGGCTCGGATGAAAGCAACTTTGATAATGTACGTTACGAAGGTTATGGGCCAGGAGGTGTAGCCATCATCGTTGAAGCGTTGACTGACAATCGCAACCGCACGGCCTCGAATGTGCGCTCATCCTTCACCAAAATGGGTGGTCATATGGGGGAGACAAATTCCGTGTCCTTCATGTTTGCGCATGTTGGAGAAGTGACTTATCCGCTCGCCAAAGCGACTGCTGACGCAATGATGGATGCTGCCATTGAAGCTGGCGCTGACGATGCCACTTGCGATGAGACCTTGCATTCGATCATTTGTTCGTTTGAAAGTTTGAATGATGTTGCAGCGGCCTTGGCAGCGAAATTTGGTGAGGCCCAAAGTGTGAAAATGATTTGGAAGCCAAATGTTATGGCGCCGGTGGATTTTGAAAAAGCTGAAACCTTGATCAAGCTCGTTGAGTTGCTGGATGAGGATGACGACGTGCAAGTGGTGTTCAGCAATGTCGATATTCCTGACGATGTTATGGCCAGGCTTTATCCGGAGTAATTGCACTCGTGAAACACCGCTTTCAGCCAAGCCACTATTTTTCAACGATGGGAAGTCATGCGCCTGTGTTTGAAATTGGCGATGGCGACAGTGTTGTGACTGAAACACTCGATGCTCATGGCTATGACAAGTCACTGCAACTATGCGGTCCCGATAGCAACCCCATGACCGGTCCATTTTTTGTGCGCGGCGCCGAAGTGGGTGATGTGCTTGCGGTTAAAATAATTCGCATCACTATGAACCGCGACACAGGTTGGACGCGGCAGGGACTAGCATTCAACGTGGTGGATCAGCAGCGCGTTTTGGATATGCCTAAACGCGACAAGATTATGTGGGACATTAAAGACCAGCACATTACGTTGCAGCGCCCCCCAAAAGCGCTGAAAAATTGGTCGCTTGATGTTGTGCCGATGATTGGGTGTTTTGGTGTGGCGCCTGCGAATGGGGAAGCCATTTCAACTGCCACCAGTGGGCGCTTTGGCGGCAATATGGATTACCGCTTGTTTGGCGAGGCTTGCGAGGCACATTTTCCAGTTTCGGTTCCAGGTGCTTTGTTTTTTTTAGGCGATGTGCATGGTGCGCAAGGCGATGGTGAGATTGCGGGCACCGGTATTGAGACATCAGCTGAAGTTGAGTTTTCTGTGCGGCTGATTAAGCAAAAACCAATCGGTTGGCCGCGCGGTGAAACGGCGGATTGTATTTTTACCGTCGGCAACGCCCGCCCGCTGGAACAGGCGTTGCAACATGCAACCACTGAAATGCTGAACTGGCTTGAAGCGGATTATGGGTTAGACCCGATCAGTGCGGCGCATTTTTTGGGCATGGCGGTGCGTTATGATATTGCCAATGTTTTCAACCCGGCGTTTTCAGTTGCATGTCGCATTGAAAAATCTTGGTTGTCGCGAATATCTCGTGGTTAGAATTATTGGTATCGACCCTGGTCTGCGCCACACGGGTTGGGGCATTATTGAAGCGGAAGGTTCACGGCTGATTTATGTGGCCGATGGAGCTGTGCACTCCGTCAATGAAGATGACCTTGCGGTGCGGCTGTTGCAAATTCACCAGCAGATTCTTGCGGTGCTAGATGAGTTCAAGCCCGATGAAGCTGCCATTGAAGAAACTTTTGTGAACAAGGATGCACGCGCCACTTTGAAATTGGGGCAGGCGCGCGGTGTTGTG
>JANOXS010000116.1:0-3812 GCA_031418535.1 Hyphomicrobiales bacterium
TTCAAGTTCGGCAATGATTTTGTCGGTGATCTCACGGTAGATATTATCCCTTCCAATCGCCTTCGACATCTCTGTTCCCTCCTTCGCATCCGAACCCCGGAGCGGGGTGGGCGGTGCCTTGCGACTGAAGAGGCCCGCTGAATGAGGCGGGCCGCACCATCTTGGGGGCCCCATCACTCTCGTGATGGGGTGGCCGTAACGCAGTGGAGGACTGCGCCTTTGAGAACTCTGTCGATCAATGGGAGCTTAGAGCACTTGCGCAGTTGCGGCCCGCCGCAGCGGGCCTAGAAAGGAGCGCCGCCCACCCCGCGAACGAGGTCGGACCTTCAGAAAATGTCGGTGCGCAGCACCGTCCTCGCATGCTCCTTGTCGAACCTGCGCCAGGGATGAAAGCCCGCAGGGCCGAGACCATCGAACTTAAATAAATTAAAGTGAGAGGTGATGGGCTCGGTTCACGACAGCCCGATCCGCGAAGCGGAGGCGCAAAAAATGTGACGGGATACAAAAAATGGGACCACAATTCAAAGCTGACGTAAGACTTTCAACACTGGCCAACAATTTTGGGAAATCTTATTCGACCAACAGCAACTCCGCTATCTGATCCAGTTCAGCTTTCCTCTTTTGCCAATCAGCGCAGTATTTGCCCAGCAAGTCGTAGAACCGTTTACTATGATTGTGCTCTTTCAGGTGGCACATTTCGTGGATTAGTACATAATCGATGCAGTGCCTTGGCGCTTTGATAAGCGCGGGGTTTATGTTGATTGAGCCCTTCGGGGAGCAGCTTCCCCATTGCATTTTCATGGGCAATAATTTGACTTTTGGTGCTTCAGACAACCAATCTAACTGATCCAAGAGAACTTCGACGCGACGATTCAAATAATCAAGCGCACGCTTGGTGTACCACAGCTTGAGCCGACGCTTGACGAGTGCGCGGTCCTGCAAGGGAACGTGAATCTGAATGATTCCCTTGATGAGCTTTACCGTCGTTTCAGATCGTCCGACTTTCACACGAATCTGATATCGACGTCCAAGATAGAAATGTGTCTCGCCGCTGATATATTCGCGAGGAAGCGGGTGCGCGATACTACGCTTTGCTGAATCCTGATTCTGAAAAATCCATCTGGCTCGCTTCTGGACAGCCGCTTTCACTTTCACCAAAGGGCATTCAGGGGGCGCTTCTATGGTGACTTTACCGTCAGGAGCGACGTGAACGAGAATACTTGCTTTGAGACGTTGAGTTTCTTCGACACTATACCGAGTGGTCCTTTCTCCGTATTTTAGAAGAAAGCTTGTCAAGGCTTGCGATCCCTGCCGAGACCAATACGCGTCACTGCAACAATCTGTTCAATCGCCTCTTTGGCTGCATCGAGACCAACGAGGTCGAATAATTTTGGAAGGAGAGATTTCCGAATCGCCGCTTCAATATTCTGAGGGTTGAGTGAGTTTTCGGCAACAGCGATTTGAACATCCTTTTCGATAGCAACCGCAGCATCGATGAAGTTTTGGCGTTCCTCCACAAGCGCGTGCGTGTCACCAGCAACCATTCTCAGTATGCCAAAATATGCACTTGCATGCCTATGGCCGACCAGCTCTTGAGGCGCGTCATTAACATCTCTCTTGCTAACACGCTGTTCCAAGTCTTTGAAAATTGCATACTGCCTAAGAGGGTATCCGAAATACGCAGATGCCTCTTCAATTGCTCGGCGGAGTAGATCAGAAAAATATTTTTGGGCATATGGATCGTCGCCCAGTTGTTGCTCTATTGTCCGCGTCAATCGGCTCTTTATGATGTCCGTCTCATTTCGCGTTTTTTCTTCACCCCACTCTTCAGGCTCTTGTTTTGAGCCAAGATTGGTGACGTCAATAATTTGCCCGGTGTCGATGATTTTTTCGCCCATGACGTAGCGGTCAACGAGCTTTCTGATCTGATCTTCATAGGCACTGAAATCAACCGTTTCTTGCGCGTCTTGTTTGGCAATTCTACGCAAGTCTGAAAAGAATTTAAGGTCTTTCTTGTAGGAGGAAATGAGGTTTTCACCGAAGGACAAATCTTCGAAGAAAGCTCGTGACGCCAAGGCAGTACGCAAACACGTCCCGAATTCAGTCAGTGCTGCATAGAAATCTTCCCGCAATTTCTGATTCAAATCGATGGGATTGCCGGTTCCATCATCTTGCATTCGGGGAACGAGTATTTGACGGTATTGTTCTATATCGGCCCTGTTTTTGACATTTGAAAACAGCGCCCAGAGGGCATCATGCAGCCCAGGAAGGCGCTTGTATTCAGTGCTGACATTGGCATAGAGCCCCTCGATATCCTCAATCTCAAAGCCGCCTTGTGTCCGTTCAGCGAGATCTTGATAGTCAAGAATTGCGGTATCGAGCTCTTCAAGGATGCCACGGTAGTCGATGAGGAAGCCAAATTTCTTTTGGTCGTGAAGTCTGTTGACGCGGGCAATGGCCTGCATGAGATTGTGTTTTTCCAAGCGCTTGTCGATGTAGAGAACGGAATTGCGCGGTTCATCAAAACCAGTCAGCAGCTTGTCCACGACAATGAGAATATCGGGTGGGCCTTCGGTGCTGAAGTCTTCTATAATGCGCTCTTCGTAGACTTTGGGATCATCTCGCACATTGTCTTTCCACCATTGTTGCACTTCGGGCAGCTCTGACTCATCAACATCGTCATGACCTTCTCGCGTGTCTGGTGGCGAAATCACGACGGCACTTGTCACAAGCCCCGTGGCATCAAGAGCCTTTTTGTACCTGACAGCGGAAAGCTTGCTGTCCGTCGCCAGCTGTCCCTTCAAACCAACATCGAGGTCTTTGAAATTCGTTTTGAAATGAACCGCTATGTCCCATGCAATCAGATCAATGCGGTTGAGTGAACCATAGACCCGCCCAGCTTTGCCATATTTTTCCTTGAGATCGCTCTTCTGCGTTTCCGACAGCCCCAAGGTTATCTTGTCGAACCAATTGTCGATTGCCTCGTCATTGATATTGAGAACGGGCTTGCGTTCCTCATACAAAAGCGGTGTGACGGTGCCATCGGCCGTTGCATCCCGCATCGTGTAGGCATGAACAATCCGCCCAAATTTGTTGGCCGTTTTATCGTCTTTTAAAAGCGGTGTTCCCGTGAATGCTATGTAAGCGGCATGGGGCAATGCTTTGCGCATACGCTCATGGTTTTCGCCGCCCTGACTGCGGTGGCCTTCATCCACCAAGACAATCAAATCCGCACTTTCGTTGTGGCATTCCGGCAGCTTGGAGGCGCTGGCGAATTTATTGATGATGGTAAAGATGATGCGTTCTGTGCCTTTGCCGATCCGCTTGGCAAGGTCGCGACCTGAGGCTGCCTTGGCCTTGCCGCCTTCTTTTTTTGTGCCAATGTCAGACCCAAATGCGCCACCCGTCGCAAAGTTTTTGGCCAGCTGCTTTTCGAGGTCGGTTCGATCTGTAACGACAATGACGCGGCAGGTCTTGAGGCTTTCATGCAGGAGAAGCGCCTTGCACAGAAACACCATGGTGAAGCTCTTGCCTGAACCTGTGGTGTGCCACAGAACGCCACCATTGCGGCTACCGTCTGGCTTGAATCCTGTTGCTTCGCGGAGCAGCGCTTTGATGCCAAAGGCCTGCTGGTGGCGTGCAACAATTTTACCTACCTTGCGATCAAACAGAATGAAATAGCGGATGAATTCGAGCAGCCTTTCTGGCGTCAAAAGACTGATCAGCAGGCGATCTTGATTGGTAACAGCCTGGGGGGCGGACCAAAGTGTTTCAAAGTGTTCCCTCACCCAAGGTTCCCGGCCATTGAGCAG
>JANOXS010000117.1:0-2499 GCA_031418535.1 Hyphomicrobiales bacterium
GCTCAATCGTTTTTTCGAGTGTCGTTGTCATGGCTGGCCTTTCAAGCGCGTTCAATGGCACCGGTAATAAGTCCGGTCACTTCTTCAGGAGAACTATCAATAACTTTCTTGTCAGCAACTTTGGTGCCGCGCCGCAAAACAATAATCCGGTCTGCCACGTCAAACACATCGGGCATACGGTGGCTGATCAGAACCACGGCAATGCCTTGATCGCGCAACCTGCGAATAAGATTTAAAACTTCGGCAACTTGGCGAACCGAAATGGCTGCGGTTGGCTCATCCATCAACACAATTTTCGGATTTGTGAGTCGGGTACGCGCAATAGCAACGGCCTGACGTTGTCCACCCGACATTTGTTTAACCAAATCACGCGGACGCGTTTCCGATTTCAGTTCAGCGAATATCTGCCCCGCTTTTTTATACATGGCGGTATAATCAAGAACTTGAAATGGCCCTTTGCCGGTACGCAATTCCCGACCCAAAAACACATTGGCGGCAGCCGTTAAATTATCACATAACGCTAAATCTTGATGAACAATTTCAATGCCATGTTGGCGCGCATCAATGGGTTTGTGCATTTCCAGCGGCACATCCTCCATCAAGATGCTGCCGCTGCTGGGCCGATAATTTCCCGCAATCATTTTTACAAGCGTCGATTTTCCAGCACCATTGTCACCCATAAGCCCTGTCACTTCGCCCGGTTGAAGGGCCAGCGAAATGTCATTGACTGCCTGAATAGCGCCAAAATTTTTCGATATGTTTTTAAGCTCGAGGATTGCCACCGCGTTATCTACTCCCTTGTGTTGCAAATGGTCTACCAACACTCACGCTTTCAAGTCAATCATTTGTCTGACTAATTAAATCCAATTGATTTATTAATCCTATTTATCTGACAAATAAAACTTGACGAACATGGAATGTCGATACTAGGTTTCAGTCCATAAAAAGAATGCTTGGTGACTCTGCTATCCGAACATGAGCGATAATTTTGCTCAGATCGAATGACGGCAAAGTATGCCCTGCTTGGCAGACACAAAGTGGCTGTCTCACTAGAAAGGGAGTAGGAAAAATGAATAAAGCACTAATGTTTGCAACGGCACTTTTGGCGCTAACCGCCGGAGATGCGTTTGCCAAAAAGCAATTGGTTATCGTGGTCAAAGGATTGGACAATCCATTCTTCGAAGCCATCCATCAAGGTTGCGAAAAGTGGAATAAGGAAAACGCGGCTTCAGAATATGAATGCTTCTACACAGGCCCTGCCTCAACATCCGATGAAGCCGGTGAAGCGCAAATCGTTCAAGATATGCTTGGCAAACCAGACACCGTGGCCATGGCAATTTCACCTTCAAATGCAAAACTGATTGCCCAAACTCTTAAAACCGCAGCACCGACAATTCCAATTATGACAATTGATGCAGACCTTTCGAAGGAAGATTCAGGCCTTCGCAAAACCTATCTCGGCACTGACAATTATCTGATGGGTTCGCGCATTGGTGAATACATCAAGAAGGCCAAACCAAATGGCGGCACCATCTGTACGATTGAAGGAAACCCAGGCGCCGACAACATCTTGCGCCGTGCCCAAGGTATGCGTGATGCATTGACAGGCACCAAGGACCTTGCGGCACTAGCAGGAGAAGGCGGTTGGACAGAAGTTGCAGGTTGCCCCGTATTTACCAATGATGATGGCGCCAAAGGCGTTCAGGCAATGACGGATATCCTTGCCGCCAATCCTAAACTCGATGCCTTTGGCATTATGGGTGGCTGGCCATTGTTTGGTGCACCACAGCCTTATCGTGATCTGTTCAAACCATTGGCCGACCGTATCGCCAGCAACGACTTCGTAATCGGCGCTGCTGACACCATCGGTGATGAAGTTGCAATTGCTGCCGAAGGCTTAGTAACCGCACTTGTGGGGCAACGTCCGTTTGAAATGGGCTACAAAGCGCCAACTGCCATGATTGATCTAATCGAAGGCAAACCTGTTGCTGACCCAATTTTCACTGGGTTGGATGAATGCACCAAAGATACCGTAGCCACTTGCATACAAAAATAACGGCTTAAACTTGTGGCCAGCCGACAATACTGTTCTCCCAGTGTCGGCTGGCCACACATTTATTATAACTGATGCGCAAACAGAGCCTTTATTTCATCGCTCAGATGAAACAGGGCCAGCAAAAACACCAAGCCACCAATCAACATGATCGCAGTCGTCGGAACCAAGCGCGGTTCAAGGCTTTTGCGCGGGTGTTTTTCAAGCCATGCCATCCAACCCACCAATCCGGCACCCGACAGCAACACCCCGATTGTGATCCAAAATTCAGCCGTTAACATCTTTAAATTCAGCACTTTCCAGTAGTTGACATCAAGATATGCCATGACTATGGTCCGGCTCGAAATCAAGAGGTAACTTCTTACCTCGTTACTAGGTGAATACTATGAAAGTTCGTAACTCATTGAAAGCGTTGATGAAACGCCACCGCGACAACAAGCTTATTC
>JANOXS010000118.1:0-13345 GCA_031418535.1 Hyphomicrobiales bacterium
TGGCGTGAAGGTTGTCACCACACCAGATATCCGCTGGCTGCGCCGCGATATTAAATCCATCATGTTGTTAGCCCCTGTGCTGGGCAAACAAGACGCCTACGAAAAAGGTGCTGCCGAAGGCTGGATGGTGGAAGATGGCTATGTGACCGAAGGCACGAGTTCCAACGCTTATATTGTAGTCGGCAACAAAATCATCACAAGACCATTGAGCAACAGAATTTTAGCCGGCTGCACCAGACGCGCCCTGTTCCGCATGGCAACGGAGCACGGTGTAGAAATCGAAGAGCGCCTCTTCACGCCCGAAGAAGCCTACAATGCCGACGAAGCATTTCTGACAAGCGCCAGCCAATTCGTAATGCCCATCACTGAGATTGATGGACATAGAATAGGTGGCGGACAAGTCGGGCCAGTGGTGCGGAAGATGCGGGAGTTGTTTCTGGAAGAGGCGATGGCGTAAATATTATTGCAGTCATCCCAACGAAAGTCGGGATGACTAGTTTTTGATTATGAATTACGCATTCCTTGCAATCCGCGCCAACGACTTTCACCGGGCAGCCGACATTGCCAAAAAGTCCATCCATTGACGCTATTGCCAGTGACAATTCTCGCCGCATCAGATGGGCTTGAAGCCCTTTCTCCGTTAACAACCAATGTACTGTCTTTGACGTTTGCGTAGACAGTCGTGCCTTTATAGCTCGCTCTAAACTCTGTACCTTCAGGAAAAGTTACCCCCTTAGTTACCCAACTAGATGGCTGAGCGCCAGATTTAGCCACAGATTCAATTCCAAAGACCTGTGCGTCAGACAACTTCAAAAGCCTCCTAACTACATCGTTGTAAGTTGTTTTTTCCGTATCTCTGAGATTTGTAAGAGCCTTAAATACTTCAAAATCAATTTCGATATTATGCATAGCGATTTCTCCTTACAAAATAGAAATAGTACTATAGCACTATATTGTCAATGGTATTTTTTAACGATCCCGTACTTGGCGGAAAAGTCCCTCATCCGCCCTTCGGGCACCTTCCCCCAATGGGGGAAGAGTATTGAATTTATGTTCGAACTCAAATTGTATCAGGGTCACAAATCAAACCCCACCCTTCCCCCACTGGGGGAAGGTGCCCGAAGGGCGGATGAGGGCTATTGCGAAGCAACAGTCTTAGCTTGATTCAAGCGTTAACAAAATCGTATCTAAGACTCCCGTCAGATTCTCAAATATATCCATATTCTTACACCGCATCACACGGTAACCTTGAGCGTTTAAAAACGCCGTTCGCTGTTCATCATAGACAATCTCATGCGCCTCGCTATGCGTTGCCCCATCTATTTCAATGATCAGTTTTGCTTCAAAACATAGAAAGTCAGCAATGTAAGGACCAACAGGAACCTGCCTGTTGAACTTGTGCCCTTGGAGCCGCTTATCGCGCACGTAACCCCAAAGACGCTTTTCCGCCTCGGTTTGAGTGTGCCGAAGGTTGCGGGCACGTTTCAGGGTTTTGCTCAGCGTGAAGATCATGAACCGAGTTTGTTATAAAGACCATTGCTGTGCAATGGCCCTCATCCGCCCTTCGGGCACCTTCCCCCTGAGGGGGAAGGGCAAATACTAATTCAACCACCAAATGCTGGCATTCAGAACTCCTGCAAAACTCACCCACGCGAGATATGGCACAAGCAGCAACCCTGCTCTGCGATCCACTTTCCAAAACGCCAGCAGCGTCAACAAAATCGCAATCCACATCGCCACAATGTCAACCAGCGCAAGTGCTGGAGAGTGCAGGCCGAAGAACAGCAGCGACCACGCAAAGTTCAGTGCCAGTTGCACATAAAACAAAACCAGCGACCCTTTGCGCAACCACATCAACCAAGCAGCCACCGCCATCATGATATAAAGCGTGGTCCACACTGGCGCAAATAGCCACGACGGCGGATTAAAGCTTGGTTTTACCAAGGTTGGGAACCATGTGGGCAATGACTGCGAGGTCAAAAAACCCGCAGCACTGCCCAGCCCCAAGCACAAAACCAATAACGCCGCCAAAACCAACCATTTTTTCATCATGGAATCCTTACGGGTATCAGCGCTGACTGGTTTTCCAGTTTGGGTTAATCCACGGCTCTAAATTCTCTGGGGCCAACATCGGTTTCCCCAAAATATGATCGCTGGCCTTCTCGCCAATCATGATGGTCGGCGCATTAAGATTGCCATTGGTTACTTGCGGCATGATGCTTGAGTCAACCACGCGCAAATTTTGAACGCCGATCACCCGACATTCAGGATCAACCACGGCGAGCCTATCTTTCACACTGCCCATTTTGCTCGTGCCGCACGGATGATAGGCACTTTCGCAATGTTCGCGAATGAAATCATCAATTTGCGCGTCGGACACAGCACCGGCACCGGGTTGAATTTCATCGCCAGCGTAAGGCACCATAGCGGCCTGTTTCATGATCTCGCGCGTGTGGCGGATGCAGGCGCGGAATTCTTGCCAGTCATCTTCATGCGACATGTAATTGAATAGAATTTTCGGATGCGACTTCGCATCATTATTCCGTATACGGACGAACCCACGAGACTTGGTGCGCATCGGCCCCACATGCACCTGAAAACCATCGCCAGAAATTGCGGCCTTGCCATCATAACGCATGGCGGCAGGCAGGAAGTGATATTGAATGTCCGGATATTCAATGCCAGCTCGACTTCGGATAAACGCGCAAGACTCAAAATGATTGGTGGCCCCTAAACCTGTGCCAAACAGTAACCACTGCAAGCCAATCAAGCCTTTAGAAACGAGGCCTAACTCACGATTGAGAGATACGGGCGCCAAGCAGCGGTGCTGAAAATAAACTTCCAAATGATCATGCAAATTCTCGCCCACACCGGAAAGCTGATGCACAATTGGAATTCCCGCCGCTTGCAAAACCGCAGCAGGGCCAATGCCAGACCGCTGCAAAATCGCAGGCGTATTGATGGTTGAAGCAGACACAATAACTTCCCGCCGAGCAATGGCAGTAAACACCTCGCCGCCCACTTCATATTCAACACCTGTAGCGCGCTTGCCATCCAGCAGAACCCGCCGCGCCATGGCGCCAGTGAGTAACTTTATGCGACCTGATTTAAGCGCAGGTTTCAAATAAGCATTGGCAGAAGACCAACGGACGCCATGGCGCACCGTCATTTCCATGTCCCCGAAACCTTCTTGTTGCTGGCCATTATAGTCCGGCGTGACCGGATATCCCGCTTGCTGTCCGGCATCAATGAAGGCCTTGTAAAGCGGGTTAAGTTTCCGTCCGCGTTTCACATGCAGAGGGCCTTCAGTTCCGCGCCATCCACTTTGGCCACCTTCCACATTTTCCATTCGCTTGAAATAGGGCAGCACATCGGCAAAGCCCCAACCCGAAGCGCCCATATTTTCCCACGTGTCAAAATCGCGTGCGTGCCCGCGCACATAAACCATGCCATTGATTGAAGACGATCCGCCCATCACCTTGCCCCGTGGAGTGGCCAAACGGCGACCATTCAAATGCGGTTCAGGTTCAGATTCAAAGCCCCAATTATAAAGCTTCATATTCATCGGGTACGACAAAGCTGACGGCATTTGAATAAGCGGCCCGCGGTCGCTGCCACCATACTCCAAAACCAAAACGGTGTTGCCCGCATCTGAAAGCCGCTTGGCCATAACTGAGCCTGCAGAGCCTGAGCCAATTATAATAAAATCAAATTCCATATCGCCGTCACGTGGTCAGTGTTGAAAATTGAAATGAGTAGTGAACGCGCTTCACGCAAACGCCGCTTTGTAAACGACACTTCCTCAAGCGCCTGCGTCACAAAACTAAAACTCCCGCACTTGGCAGATCGTTCGGATTCTGGAATGATACGAAAATAATAAAGAGTAATGAAATGTCTGAACTTTTATCGGCTAGCGAAGAGCAAGCTGGCTACATCGTGAATGAAAATGGTGCTTCCCCCATTGTTTTGATTTGCGAGCACGCTTCAAATCTCATACCAAAAAAATTGCAGAATTTGGGCCTGAGTGAAGCCGATCTCAAGCGCCACATCGCTTATGACATTGGCGCAGAGGCCACGTCTCGCATCATGTCCAAGCTGCTAAACGCGCCACTCATTTTGCAGCGCTACTCGCGATTGGTTTATGACTGCAACCGCCCGCCAGAAGCCGAAAGTGCTATGCCGGATGTGAGTGAGGTCACCCCCGTTCCCGGTAACAGAAATTTGGATGCACAAGCAAAACTTGCCCGCATCTCGCAAATCTATCGTCCGTTTCAAAACACCATCTCTCATTTTCTGGACACCCGTGCCGCCCAAGGCAAACGGGCGATCCCGGTTTCTATTCACAGTTTCACCAGAAACTATAAAGGCAAAGACCGCGCCGTCGAGTTAGGTTTGCTTTTTGACCGCGATGCGTGGTTAGCCAATGTGCTCGTGAAGTCTTTTCCCGGCTTCAACACTCAATTGAATGAACCCTACGGACCAAAAGACGGCGTAATGCACCTGATGAATTTGCATGCCGCCCCGCGCGGGCTACATCATTTAATGATTGAAATTCGCAACGATCTTATTGATGGTGAGCGCGGCCAGCAGCAATGGGCACAGCGACTTTCAATTCCATTACAACAAGCGGCGGCGAAACTGGGAGAGAAGAAATGAACACAGGCATGTTAACCCTCGATGCCCTCAAAGCGGAAGTAAAAGCCGGCACCATTGATACTGTCGTAGTTGCCATGACCGACCTTCAAGGCCGCCTCATCGGCAAGCGCTTTCATGCGCAATTTTTTGTCGATGGTGGCCATGAAGAAACCCACGCTTGCAACTATTTGCTGGGTGTTGATATCGAGATGGAGCCTGTCCCCGGTTACAAAGCAACGAGTTGGGAAAAGGGCTACGGCGACTTTGTACTAAAGCCGGACATGTCGACATTGCGAAAAACCCCGTGGCTGCCCGGCACAGCTCTCGTGCTGTGTGATGTGCTCGATCACCACACCCATGAAGACGTTCCCCATAGCCCCCGCGCCATTTTGAAAAAACAATTAAAGCGCCTCGAAGCCTTAAAGATAAAGGCCTACATGGCGTCCGAACTAGAATTCTTCTTGTTTGATGATAGCTTTGAGACCTGCAATACCAAGGGCTATCGTAACATGAAGACTGCGGCCTATTACATTGAAGATTATGGTATTTTGCAGACTTCTAAAGAAGAGGTTTATATGCGGGCCCTGCGCAATGGCCTTGCGGGTGCTGGCATTTATGTTGAAAATTCCAAAGGCGAATGGGGGCCCGGCCAAGAAGAAATCAATGTGAAATATGATGAAGCTTTGGTCATGGCCGATAACCATGTGATCATCAAAAACGGCGCCAAAGAAATTGCTTATGGTCTCGGCAAAGCCATCACCTTCATGGCAAAATGGGATTATGGCATGGCGGGCAACAGCTCGCACATTCACCAATCATTGTGGTCGGCCGATGGCAAAACTTCGCACTTCCACGACAAAGCCGGCCACCACGGCATGAGCGAAATGATGCAGCATTATCTGGCAGGCCAATTGGAACACGCCAGCGAGATCACGTATTTCTTGGCCCCCTATATCAACTCTTATAAGCGCTTCATGGTTGGCACATTTGCGCCCACGAAGGCCGTGTGGAGTTTCGATAATCGCACAGCGGGCTATCGCTTATGCGGTGCCGACACCAAAGCCATCCGTGTTGAATGCCGCGTCGGCGGTGCCGACCTCAACCCCTACCTCGCTTTTGCGGCACTGATAGCCGCTGGCCTTGATGGTATTGAGAAAAAGATGAAACTGGAACCAGTGTTCGCGGGCGATGCCTACAACAACCAAAAGCTGCGTGAAATTCCAAAAACCTTGCGTGATGCCACTGAGCTTCTCGACAATTCGAAATTCCTGCGCGGTGCTTTGGGCGATGACGTGGTCGACCATTATGTGCACACAGCCAAGTGGGAACAATTCGAATTTGACCGCCGAATTACCGATTTGGAATTAATGCGCGGCTTTGAAAGGTACTGAAATGTCTGGCGAGACCGACCTCCAGACTTTGCTAAGAAGTATGTCGCCAGTTCTTGCGCTGGAGCCGTTTGGCTTTATGTCGGTGACCCATGCACAGGCAGGCGCGGCTAAGCATCCTTTTGCAGTTATCAATGAGGATGAAGGTGTGACCCTTGTGGCAACGGTACAGGCGCTTGAAGAGCTTGGTCTTGTTGATATTGAAAAATGGGCCCGCATCACTTTGCAAATCCATTCGTCATTGCAAGCAGTCGGACTAACTGCGGCTTTTGCTGCAGCCCTCGGAAAAGTTGGAATTAGTGCAAATGTCATTGCTGGTTTTCACCACGATCACATTCTCGTGCAGTGGGAAAGGCGGCACGATGCAATGTCTGCATTGCAAGAACTTTCAAATCAAAAATAAATTATTAAAACGGAAGGTATTTCCATGATCCCAAATCGCAATATAAATTTCCCAACGGCAATCAAATTCGGTGCGGGCCGCATCAAGGAGCTTGCAGACCATTGCAAAGCTTGCGGCATCAAGCGGCCCTTGTTTGTAACTGACCCCGGCCTTGCCGCCATGCCCATGGTGCAGGCCATTGTTGAAGATGTGCGCAAAGCGGGCCTCGCTATTGCAATGTTTTCAGACGTGCGGCCCAACCCCGTCGAAGCCAACATTACCGCGGGTGTGAAAGCTTATAAAGCCGGAATGCATGATGGCGTGATTGCCTTTGGCGGCGGCTCTGGTCTCGACATTGGCAAGATGATTGCCTTGATGCATGGCCAAACTGTTTCAGTATTTGATCTTGAAGACGTGGATGATTGGTACACCCGTGCTGATGCTTCCAAAATATCGCCCATTATTGCTGTGCCAACAACAGCAGGAACGGGTTCAGAGGTGGGCCGTGCCGGTGTGATCACCCATCCTGAAACCCACGAAAAGAAAATTATTTTCCACCCCAACATAATGCCAAAGGTGGCAATCCTCGATCCTGAACTCACAGTCGGTTTGCCCGCGAAGTTAACAGCAGCAACAGGTATGGACGCACTGGCCCATTGCATCGAAGCCTATTGTGCACCGTTTTATAATCCACTCGCCAAGGGCGTAGGATTAGAGGGCATGTTGCTGGTCAAAGAAAACTTAGCAAAAGCTGTGAAGAACGGCAAAGACCTTGATGCACGTGGCAACATGCTAGTGGCTTCCACTATGGGCGCCACCGCTTTCCAGCGCGGACTTGGCGCAATCCATGCTTTGTCGCATCCGTTCGGCGGTCTCTATGATGCCCACCACGGAATGCTTAACGGCATCATCATGCCTTATGTGTTGGTGGCCAACGCCAAGAAGATTGAAAAGGATATTGAACGCGCCGCCGCTTATCTTGGCATTAAAGGCGGCTTCAATGGCTACCTGAAATGGGTTTTGGCATTGCGCAAGGAAATTGGCATTCCGCACACACTCAAAGACATTGGCATCGACACAAAACGCTTGGACGAAGTTGCAGAGATGGCCGTGCGTGATCCTTCTGCAGGTGGCAACCCCATTCAGTTCACAGTGAAGCAATATAAGTCGCTCGCCAAGAAATGCGTGACGGGCGATTTGTAGGAAGTCATGCGAACCACAAAGACAATTCACATCGTAAATTGCCACGCCGAAGGTGAAGTGGGTGATGTGATTGTGGGTGGTGTGAGCCCTCCGCCGGGCAACACGATTTGGGAGCAATCTCGTTTCATTGCCAGCGATCAGACTTTGCGCAAGTTCGTTTTAAATGAACCGCGCGGTGGCGTGTTTCGCCATGTCAATTTGTTGGTGCCGCCCAAACATCCCAAAGCACAGGCGGCTTTTATCATTATGGAACCCGAAGATACGCCGCCCATGTCTGGGTCCAACTGCATTTGTGTGGCCACAGTGTTGTTAGATACTGGCATCATTCCAATGCAAGAACCAGTGACCCACCTCACGCTGGAAGCGCCCGCGGGTCTGATCGAAGTGTCAGCACAATGTTCAGGTGGCAAAGCCCAGTCCATCACACTGACCAATGTGCCTGCATTTGCAAATCACATAGGCGCAAAACTACATGTGGAAGGCTATGGCACAGTTATTGTGGATACGGCCTTTGGTGGCGACAGTTTTGTGATGGCCGATGCCGCCGATTTCGGATTGGAAATTACGCCAAGCACCGCCCGTGACGTAGCAGAGCTTGGCCGCAAACTGGTGAAAGCTGCGAATGTACAACTGCCCTTCCACCATCCTGAACTTCCAGAGTGGAAACATTATTCCTTTTGCTTCATGCGCGGGCCACTTTCACGCGAGAATAATGTTCTCACATCGCGCAATGCCTGCGTTGTAAATCCTGGAAAGTTAGATCGTTCACCAACGGGCACTGGGTGCTCTGCTCTGATGGCAGTGCTGCATGCCAAAGGGCTGATGAGCTTGGGCGATATGTATGTGGGCCGCAGCGTTATCGATTCACAGTTCATTGGCCGCATTGTAGGTGAAACAACCGTCGGAAATCACAAGGCCGTAATTCCGCAAATCACAGGCCGCGCGTGGATTAGTGGCACCTCACAGTTGTTGCTAGACCCTGATGATCCATATCCGAACGGATACAAGATCAGCGACACTTGGCCCAATGCTTAATTCAATGGCCGTACCTCGGCTCGCAAAAAATGCGTGACAGGCGATTTATGAGTGCGTGCTGATCAAAGATAAAAACTGGGTCACATCGCTTTCGGGTGTGGCCCAGCTCAACACACAGCGCGTGTGAACTTCATCATCAGCCAAGCCATCAATGGGCCACTCGTAAAAATGGGCCCCTGCTGCAGTCAAGTGATCAAACAATGTGCGCGGCATAGTCGAAAACACTTCATTGGCCTGAACCGGATTGCTGATGCGAACAACATTTGATTTCTGCAATCCAGCGGCCAATTGCAGTGCCATCGCATTGGCGCGTTTGGCATTTTCCAACCACAAGCCATCTTTCAAATAAGCATTGGCTTGCGCTGAAATATAGCGGCCTTTCGAGAGAAGTTGGCCCGCGCGCTTACGCCGATAGAGAAAATCTTCGGCCAACGCAGTATCAAAAAACACCACCGCTTCCAAAATCATCGCACCATTTTTTGTGCCGCCGAAAGACAACACATCTACGCCCGCCTTCCACGACATTTCGGCGGGTGTGCAGCCGAGCGAAACCAACGCATTGGCAAAGCGAGCGCCGTCCATGTGCAATTTCATACCATGTGATTTGGCCAATGAACTGAGTGCTGAAATTTCGGCGACAGAATAAACCGTGCCAAGCTCAGTGGCATTGGTAATTGAAATAGCCAAGGGCTTTGCACCGTGTTCACCATGCACAAAGTTTTTGAGCTTCGCAGCAATCGCATGCGGCGTGAGCTTGGCCCCCTCGCCTTCCAGCGTGATCAGCTTGGCCCCGCCGGTAAATAATTCCGGCGCATTACATTCGTCTGTATTGATGTGAGCGGAAGCATGGCAAATGATACCGCCGTATGAAGGCACCAAAGCCGACAACGCCAAACTATTGGCACCTGTGCCGTTAACCACCAGAAACACTTTCACATCTTTTTCAAAAATAACAGAAAGTTGACGTTCAAATTCCTTTGCTCCCTCGTCATGCAGATAGGAAATATCCGTCCCAGCATTGGCCGCAACCATGGCCTCCATAATTTTCGGGTGAACGCCATAAACATTATCAGATGCAAAATTCAAAAAAGTCACTCCTATTTTGGCGGCAAACTAGTCTGCGTATTTAGGTGAAACAAGGGGAAACCAGCCGAACAGGTTTTTGACTCAAATGTGGAACCATCGCGGAGCTGGTTCGTTATGTGCGGACGGTAAATTCAATTGAACAGGAGTTACTTCATGAAAAAATCAATGTTAATGATCTCAGCAATTGCGATGGGCTTGCTCACAACGGCTCCGGCCTTTGCCGAAATGCTTTCCTTTAAGGCGGTTCTAGATGGTGCAAGTCAAACACCTCCGGCTGATACTAAAGCTACAGGCACGGCTGATATCAAGGTCGACACCGAAGCCAAAACCATCACTTGGACAATTAAAAGTGCCGATCTTACTGGCGCCCCCACAGCTGCCCATTTTCATGGACCCGCCGCCGTAGGAGCCAGCGCTGATCCAGAGATCGACATTTCCCAGATGATTGATACTGGCACTGCACCAATCACCGACGCTCAATTGGCTGATCTGCAAGCCGGAATGGTCTATGTTAACATCCACACTGAGAAATTTCCGAATGGCGAAATCCGCGGACAAGTGGTTAAGTAATATGAAGAGACCAGCAGCTTAGGCTGCTGGTCGACCTAACTTGCGCAATATTATTTCGTTTTCACCTCGAAAATGATTCTTTACTTGCGTCAAAACCCTCAAAATGGCATATCTATAGGTCAGTACAGTTGACCTATATAGGAGCCAGAACCATGAACGCACCCGTAAGCTTGCCCGAAGGCATGAAGCCGGCCCATGGTCTTTATGATCCCCGCAATGAGCATGACGCCTGCGGCATTGGTCTCTATGCCAACATCAACAACATTAAAAGCCATCAGGTTGTGTCGAAGGGTCTCGAAATCCTGCACAACTTAGAGCATCGCGGCGCTGTGGGCGCCGACCCCAAGGCTGGCGATGGTGCTGGCATTCTCATTCAAATTCCGCATGAGTATTTTGCAGCTGATGCTAAGCGCTTAGGGTTCGAGCTTCCTGCTGCAGGCCAATATGGTGTGGGCTTTTTGTTTATGCCGCGCGAACCTTTGTACCGCGCCGACATTGAACGCATCTGGTGGGAAACCGCTAGGGAAGAAGGCCTGAAAGTTTTGGGCTGGCGCGATGCGCCAGTGGATTCATCCGTGCTTGGGTATTCAGTCAAAGGCACAGAGCCTATTCACCGCCAAGTGTTCATTGGCCGTGGCCCCACCATTCGGGATGAAGCGCAATTTGAGCGCAAACTTTTTGTCTGCCGCAAAGTGGTTTCTAACCGCGTGATGGAAGTATTGGGCACCAAGGCCCGAACTTATTATCCTGTGTCAGTGTCATGCCGCACCGTGGTTTACAAAGGCCTCGTGCTGGGCACGGATGTGGCCAACTATTATATCGATCTCAAAGATGAGCGCGTGCAATCAGCTTTTGCCCTCGTGCATCAGCGATTCTCTACCAACACTTTCCCGAGCTGGCCTTTGGCACACCCATATCGCTTTGTCTGCCACAACGGCGAAATCAACACCGTGCGCGGCAACTATAACTGGATGGCCGCCCGCCAAGCTAACATGAAGTCGGATCTTCTCGGCGAAGATTTGTCAAAGCTCTGGCCTATTTCATATGAAGGCCAATCCGACACCGCGTGTTTTGATAATGCATTAGAACTTCTCTACATGGGCGGTTATTCGTTGCCCCATGCCATGATGATGCTGATCCCTGAAGCTTGGGCGGGTAATCCGTTGATGGATGATGATCGCCGTGCATTCTATGAGCACCATGCTGCGATGATGGAACCTTGGGATGGCCCCGCCGCCATGGTGTTTACGGATGGCAAAGTGATTGGTGCCACGTTGGACCGCAATGGCCTTCGCCCTTCGCGTTACCTCACAACCGATGATGGACATGTGTTGCTCGCTTCTGAAATGGGCGTGTTGCCTTTTGATGAATCGAAGATCACGCACAAGTGGCGCTTGCAGCCCGGAAAAATGCTGCTGATTGATCTTGATAAGAAGAAGATTGTTTCGGACGAAGACCTGAAGAAGGAATTGTCGACAGCGCATCCTTATAAGGATTGGTTGAAGCGCACGCAGGTTGTGTTGCGTGACATGCCAAAAGCCAAAACGGCGCGGCCGAAAATTGCTGTGCCATTGCTGGATCGTCAGCAAGCCTTTGGCTATTCGCAAGAAGACCTCAAAGTTTTAATGGCCCCCATGGCCACGACTGGCCAAGAAGCCACTGGCTCAATGGGCAACGATGCGCCTGTGTCTGCGCTTTCGGATAAAGCCAAATCGCTCGACACTTATTTCAAGCAAAACTTCGCGCAGGTGACCAACCCGCCGATTGACCCGATCCGTGAAGAATTGGTGATGAGCTTGGTGAGCTTCATTGGTCCTCGGCCAAACTTGCTCGATCTCAAAGGCACCTCAAAGCACATGCGCCTTGAAGTGTCGCAACCCATTCTCACCAACGAAGAATTGGAGCGTATCCGCAACATCGGTTCGGTGCGGGAAAATTCATTCCGCACTGTCACCATCGACATTACGTATGATGTGGCCAATGGCGCTGAATATATGGAAGCCGCTTTGGACAGCGTATGCGCCCAAGCGGAACGCGCCGTGAATGACGGCTATAACATCATCGTTTTATCAGATCGTTCAGTGTCTGCTGAGCGCGTCGCCATTCCATCGCTGCTTGCCACATCGGCAACGCATCATCATCTGATCCGTAAGGGCCTCCGCACGCTTGTGGGCCTCGTGGTTGAATCAGGCGAACCCCGCGAAGTGCATCAGTTCTGCGCACTTGCAGGCTATGGCGCTGAAGCCATCAACCCGTATTTAGCTTTCGAAACTTTGGAAGCTTTGTTGCCAACATTGGATGAAAAAGTCTCGGCATACGAAGCCGTAAAGCGTTACATCAAGGCTGTCGATAAAGGCATTCTGAAAGTCATGTCCAAGATGGGCATCAGCACGTATCAATCTTATTGTGGTGCGCAGATTTTTGATGCGATTGGTTTATCAACCGAATTCATCAAGAAATATTTCACGGGCACAGCCACGCAGATTGAAGGCATTGGTTTGGCTGAAGTGGCGGAAGAAGCTTTTAGGCGGCATGAAGATGCGTTTGGTTTGAACCCCGTTCTCACAACGTCTCTCGAAGTGGGTGGCGATTATGCGCAGCGCATTCGCGGTGAAGCCCATGTGTGGAATGCTGAAACTGTTTCAACTTTGCAGCATGCGGTGCGCGGAAATTCTCAAGACAAATATAAAGAATATGCCCGCTTGATTAACGAGCAGAACGAAAAGCTGAAAACTTTGCGCGGTCTGTTCCGCATTAAGTCGGCTGAGGAAATGGGCAAAGCGTCCATCAGCATTGATGAGGTTATTGCCGCTAAGGATATTGTGAAGCGTTTTGCCACGGGTGCCATGTCTTACGGCTCAATCTCACGCGAAGCCCACACAACACTCGCGATCGCTATGAACCGCATTGGCGGCAAATCCAACACCGGTGAAGGTGGCGAAGAATCTGATCGTTACACCCCACTGCCGAACGGCGATTCCATGCGCTCAGCCATTAAGCAAGTGGCCTCTGGCCGCTTTGGTGTGACGACGGAATATCTGGTCAA
>JANOXS010000119.1:0-20448 GCA_031418535.1 Hyphomicrobiales bacterium
AATCTGAGTCTTGGTCCGATGCTGCGACGCGCCATGGCTGCTCCGTATGGGTTTCGAGGTAAACCTCCCACGTTCCAGGCGGTATCCGCAGTCGCGTTCCAATTCGGACAAATGCGAGCTTACCATCTTTCAACAATTTGCGCACCGCTTTTTCTGTCAGGCCAACACGACTTGCGAGTTGAGCGGGGGTTTCCAATTTTGCTTCCATTGTGAGAACAACTCTCTCATCGGTGGATATCTAAACAGATGATTGAATCTATTTGGTAAGAGGCACAATTGGAAAACGAAGGAAAACGTTGGAACAATTATGTGAACTTACTCGACCGATGTCGTGTCGCATCACGCAACAATTCACGCAATGTGTTGGCTATCAACCAACTGTCATTGAATATCTCAAAACGGGGTGGACCAGACCTCAGCCGCTTGGTCTCTTTGCAGCAGCAGGCCTGACGCCGAAAACAGCACTGCGCGAAACCAAATCTCCAGCGCGCGAGTTGGGATTGCTTGAAGACAATGTTCCATTTGACGCGGTTCTTGAGACCATGATCGAACACCCGATCTTGGTCAATCGACCCATCGTTTGCACGCGCTTGGGTGTTAGGCTTTGCAGACCAAGCGAAGCCGTCATTCCACTTTTGGAGCACTATCCTTCAACGCCATTTCACAAGGAAGATGGTGAAGTTGTCGAATTTCCAACTGTTCCGTCCGCATAGGTTTTTGGCCTACCGCAAGGGCGCCAATAACGGCAATTGCCGTTAACTAAAGCTGTGTTGGGTCCATGCCGATAACAGTCCAAGCTTCTGTAACAGCCTTGACTGAGGCATCATGATTTCCGGCTTCATGTTCTTTCTTGGCCAGCGCAATTAACTCATCATATTTTTTCATCGCTGCGGCATCCCCCGGCATGGCTTTGGCCATATCTTCGGTTTTCTTGATCAAGTTCGGGCAGTTGTTGGCAAAGGCTGTGCCAGAAAAGGCGGCAAGAACGGCAGCGACGGTCAAAAGCTTTTTCATAAATAATCCTCTTGGGTTTAAAGAAACTGTTATTGAATTTATCGATGTGGATACGGATTGTGTCACATTTTGGTTTAGGGCAGCGTCGTTTGGCGCAAGCGGAGTGCATTGCCGATAACACTGACGGAACTCAGCGCCATGGCACCTGCCGCAATCATGGGTGACAACAGCAAACCAAAGACAGGATAGAGCACACCCGCCGCTATTGGCACACCCGCTGCATTATAGATGAAAGCAAAGAATAGGTTTTGCCGGATATTGCTCATGACGGCCCTGGACAGGGTTCTGGCACGAACAATGCCCATCAAGTCACCACGCAAGAGAGTTACTCCTGCACTTTCCATAGCCACGTCTGTACCGGTTCCCATGGCAATACCAACATCGGCGGCGGCAAGGGCAGGCGCGTCATTCACACCATCGCCCGCCATGGCAACGACGCGGCCTTGGGCTTTCAGTTTTGCTACAACATCGGCTTTTTTATCAGGCAAAACATCAGCCTCCACTTCGATGATGCCCAAGCGCTTGGCGATAGCGTCAGCCGTAATGCGGTTATCACCCGTCAACATCACAATGCGAATGCCAGCATCACGTAGTGCCGCGAGTGCCTGTGGCGTTGTTGACTTCACGGTATCGGCAATGCCAATGATACCGGCAAGTTTGCCATTGATCGCAACAAACACTGTTGTGGCGCCATCATTACGCAAGGCATCTGATTTGTCAGACAGGCTATCGACGGCGATGTTCAACTCGCCCATGAACTTGGCGTTGCCAATCGCCAAACGCTTGCGTTCAACCATGCCTATGGCACCTTTGCCGGACGGTGCATCAAAGCCCATAACTTTGGCCAGTTCAATTTTGCGTTCTTTCGTTGCTTTCACAATTGCTGCCGCTAGAGGATGTTCACTGGCCTGTTCAACTGAGGCGGCCAAGCGCAATAGCTCAGCTTCGTCCTGACCTTCGACCGTGACGATTGAAGTAACTGACGGCTTGCCTTCGGTCAGTGTTCCGGTTTTATCAACGATAATCGTGTCTACCTTTTCCAAGCGCTCCAACGCTTCAGCATCACGGATGAGCACTCCGGCCTGCGCGCCTCGGCCCACACCCACCATAATCGACATAGGTGTTGCAAGGCCGAGCGCGCAGGGGCATGCGATGATCAGAACGGCAACGGCAGCTACCAGTCCATATGCCAAGCGAGGTTCTGGTCCCCAGATGGACCATGCAGCGAAAGCCAACACTGCCGCAAAAATGACCGCAGGCACAAACCAGCCGGAAACCTTGTCCGCCATGCGCTGAATGGGTGCACGGCTGCGCTGGGCATTGGCGACCATCTGCACAATGCGCGCTAGCACGGTGTCGCTGCCGATTTTCTCAGCGCGCATGACAAAGCTGCCGCTTGCATTGAGAGTGCTGCCAATTACTTTTTCACTGACCGTTTTACTGACGGGCAGAGACTCTCCGGTGACCATTGACTCATCGAGCGACGATTGTCCTTCGGTGATCATTCCATCAACGGGGACTTTTTCGCCGGGCCTAACCCGCAAGAAATCGCCCACCGCAATACTTTCCAAAGCCACGTCTTGCTCGGTGCCATCTGTACCTATACGCCGTGCGGTTTTTGGTGCGAGATTGAGCAGCGCCCTGATGGCACCTGATGTTTGGTCACGGGCACGGAGTTCAAGCACCTGGCCCAATAAAACTAGCACGGTGATGACAGCAGCGGCTTCGAAATAAACCGCGACAGCACCTCCCATTTGACGAAAGGCGGCAGGGAAAATATCAGGGGCTAATGTCGCAATGATGCTGTAGACCCAAGACACGCCCGTACCCATGGCAATTAAGGTGAACATGTTGAGATTGCGGGTTAGCAAGGACTGCCAACCGCGCACAAAGAACGGCCAGCCGGCCCACAACACGACAGGCGTGGCCAGCAACAGTTGCAGCCAGTTGGACAGTTGTTGGCCCAACATCATCGTCAAGCCCGTTAGATGTCCTCCCATTTCAAGGATAAACACCGGGATGGTAAGCGCAAAGCCAATCCAGAAGCGACGCATCATGTCGGCAAGCTCATGATTTGGGCCGCTATCTGCAGTCACAGTCAGAGGTTCCAGCGCCATACCGCAAATTGGACAGGTGCCGGGGCCAACCTGCCTGATCTCAGGATGCATTGGGCAAGTATAGATCGCACCCGCCACAACGGGTTTGGCAACTTTCGCTGCTGTATCGAGATATTTGGACGGATTTGCTACAAACTTGGTTTTGCAGCCAGAGCTACAGAAATAATAATCATGGCCGTGATGCGTGGTCTTGTGCGGCGTCTTTGCCATATCAACTGTCATGCCGCAGACAGGGTCAATGGTCATGCCACCTTCCGCCTGTTGATCCAGATGCTTGATTTCAAACTTGTGATCCATGGCAGCAATCTCCTATCTTGACACCTATACCCCCTATAGGTATATGTCAAGAATGCAACAGGAAGCCAAAACCGCCGTGCTCAAACGGTTCAGACGCATTGAAGGCCAAGTGGGTGGTTTGATCCGCATGGTCGAAGACAATCGCTACTGTATCGACATCGTCACGCAGATTTCGGCGGTACGAGCCGCCTTACGACGCGCCGAAGAGGAAATATTGCGCGACCATGTCGGCCATTGCGTGGAACATGCCATTGCCAGCGGCGATAAAAAAGAACAGCGCAAGAAGATTTCTGAGATCATTGAAGTCCTTCAGCGCAGCGACAGATAGCAATCGACATATTAAATCTGGAACTTCAAAACACATGAATAGACGAAACATTCTGATTGGATCTGTGGCACTCGTTGGCGGTGGCGCATGGTGGTTGTCAAAGAGTTTGGAAACGGCTGGTTCGCTAAAAAGCACGGGCAACATGACCATGGACACCAAAACTATGCCAGGCATGGCCATGGGAGATACAAAAGCCACAAGCCGGATTACCAATTTGCCCACAGGCGCACCATTGCCGCAACTTGCCAAGCTTAGAAACACGGCAACCCAAGAGGGTCAATTCGGCGCTAACCTGATAGCTGCCCAGTCTGCTCACGAATTTGTGCCCGGCGTTGCAACACAGGTATTGGCTTACAATGGTAGTGTTCCCGGCGCGATGATTGAGGCCTTCGAAGGGGACCGCGTCAGCATCGCCTTCAAGAATGACATCCCCAACCAACCCAGCACCATTCATTGGCACGGACTGGATATCCCAGTTGATCAAGACGGCAACCCTGCTCATCCAGTAGAAACAGGCACAGAGCGCACTTATGAATTCACAATTCCTGAGGAAAGTGCCGGTTCCTACTGGTATCACCCGCATCCTCATGGATTTACGGCGGAACAAGTCTATCGCGGACTGGCAGCGCCATTCATCGTGCGCAGTAAATCTGATCCTTTGCCTGCGGAACTCGGTGACACATTGTTATTCATTTCCAGCATCAGCCTCAATGCAGATGGCACCATAGCTGAAAACACCGATGCCGACCGCTTCAATGGTCGAGAGGGCGATCATGTTTTGATCAATGGTGCAAAACTACCAACTCTCACCCTTCCTCCTGGGTCAAGCCGCCGTTTCAGGGTTTATAACGCCACCAATGGCCGCTTCCTGCGATTGGCAGTCGACGGTCATCACATGACGCTTGTGGGCTCTGATGGCGGTTTGCTTTCTGCACCGGTGGCTGGCCTCAAGGAAATTCTTCTGGCGCCTGCCGAGCGGGCGGAAATTGTCATAGATTTTCGTGCCGAAGCTGACCGTTTCACATTGAACAGCATGGCTTACGAACGCGGCTGGATGGGACGCGACAAGCCCGTTGCTGAAACGCTTCAACTTATGACCTTTGAACTTGCAGGCAGTACAGTGACACCAATTACCATGCCCCAAAAGTTGCGTGACATCGCAGCGCTGGGTGACCCCGTTTCCACGAAGCGCGTTACATTTGCGGAAACAATGGGAATGACAAACGGTGCCATGACCATGGGGTTTCTCATTGATGGAAAGTCCTTTGACATGACCCGCGTCGATCTCAAAAGCCGCGCTGGGGACGTGGAACTTTGGGAAATCGCTAATACAACTGACATGGATCATCCGTTCCATATTCACGGCACGCAATTCCAAATTGTTGAGAGAGAGCGAAATGGTGTCAAAACACCATCGCCGTATCTGGCTTGGAAAGACACCGTCAACATCACCAGCAAGGAGACAGTGCGGATCAAAGTAAGGCATAGCACGCCCGGGCGACGCATGTATCATTGTCACATCCTTGAACATGAGGACAACGGCATGATGGGGCAGTTGGAAGTGGTTTGATGCCAAAGGAGCTGGCGACAATACAAAGTAAAAAATACACCAAGGCTGCCCGCGCGCTCCATTGGTCGATGGCAATTGTGATTATTCCCATGTTACTTCTTGGACAACAAACCATGGGAAGTCACGATGCGCGCTGGCTGCCGACTCTACATGCAAGTCTGGGTTTGGTTCTCTTTCTTTTGTTCGCGATGCGCCTCTATTGGCGCTGGAAACACAAACCACCCGTGAATGACAATGGGACCGTTTGGGAGAGGTTGGCGGCTAAAGTTGCACACGCAATGCTCTATTGCGCGATGCTGCTTATCCCGCTTACGGGATGGCTTGCCTATACTGAACATGTACGCCGCTCGCTGGGCATGCGTCCAGCAAGTTGGTTCGGCTATCCTATTCCGCTGCTTCCCGACTTTGCCATCAACTGGCACCGCATTCACAATTGGGGTGGCAAACTTGTTCTGGCACTCATCGCTTTACATGTAGCGGCAGCTTTAAAACATCATTTCTGGAATAAGGATGATACGCTGAGACGGATATTGCCTTAACTTTATTCGGTTTTCAGAAGACGCAAGGCATTTATTGTCACCAATACAGTCGCACCCGTATCTGCCAAAATTGCAATCCACAATCCGGTCATGCCTAAAATTGTGGTAACGAGGAACACTGCTTTGAGGCCCAGGGCCAATCCAACATTCTGGCGGATAATAGACATGGTGCGGCGGGACAGACTAATCAGAGCCGCAACGTCCGTAATGCGATTGTTCATTACAGCAGCATCGGCAGCTTCCAAAGCCACATCGGTGCCCGAACCCATAGCGATGCCCACCGTTGCGGCGGCAAGGGCTGGAGCGTCATTAATGCCATCGCCAACTTTGGCGATGCCTCCATCTAAAGCACGTTCTTTGATGACAGCGAGCTTATCTTCCGGCAGCAATTCGGCCATCACCTTCATGCCCAAAATTTTGCCGACCGCCTCGGCATTGGCTCTATTATCGCCAGTGAGCATGATGGGTTGAAGTCCTAGTGCAATGATTTCCCTAACGCCTTGAATGGCGTCTTGGCGCGGCTCATCCCGAAGCGCGATCAAGCCAATTGGTTTGTTGCTGACGAGAACAACAGAAACGCTCTTGCCTTCGGCTTCCAAGGCACTGGCGCGTGCCAACACTGCTTCGTCTCTCACATTTAGTCGAGCAGCGGCACTGATGGTGACCAGCTTGCCATCAACAGTTGCCCGCAATCCCTTGCCGGGTATGGCATGGGATTCAACCGCCACAAATTTTATTTTTCTGGCTTGGGCATGAGCCACAATAGCAGTCGCGAGCGGATGCGAAGAACCGGATTCGGCACAAGCAGCAATGCGGAGAATTTCATCCGCACTGGTTTTACCAAACGTCACAATATCGGTAACCTTTGGTTTGCCTTCCGTCAAAGTTCCCGTCTTATCAAACGCAATATGTTTCACTTTGCCAATCGCTTCCAACACGCCTCCTCCTTTGACCAGAAGGCCACGCTTGGCTCCTGCTGCAAGTGCCGATGCAATTGAAGCAGGCGTAGAAATCACCAAAGCGCAGGGGCAACCAATCAGCAGCAAAGCGAGTGCGCGATAAATCCAAGTGTTCCAAATTCCGCCCATCAGCAAGGGCGGCACCACGGCAACAGCAATAGCGAGCAGACAAATAGCCGGCATATACCAGCGCGCAAACTGGGTGATGAAGCGTTCCGAAGGAGCCTTGGAGTCCGCCGCTTCTTCGACCAACCTTACAACACGGGCAATCACGGTGTCTTCGGCAGGCTTGTCAACGCGTACACGCAACACCGCTTCGGTGTTGATTGAACCCGCCAGAATAATGTCGCCTTTGCTTTTAGATTGGGGCACCGATTCACCCGTGAGAGCCGACTCATCAACCGATGATGTCCCAGAGACAATCGTTCCATCGGCTGCTACGCGATCCCCTGGGCGCACCACGATGATGGCACCAATGGCAATATCGGTGATCGGTGTTTCAACCAGACCACTCGGCGTTTCAACCATCGCTGTCTTGGGAGCAATTTGTGCCAGCGCCTTTATGCCAGAGCGGGCGCGACCCGCTGCCACACCTTCCAACAGTTCGCCCACCGCAAAAAGGCACACAACAATGGCCCCTTCTTCATATGCACCAAGTGCGATTGCACCAACCACCGCAATGGTCATCAGCATTTCAATCGTAAATAATGAACCGGTGCGCAAGGCCGCAAAGGCGCGACGTGCGACTGGGAATGTGCCGATGGCAGCGGCAACGAGAAAAATAAGCATGGCCGCGACGGGCAAAATATATTGCGCGAGGTAGCCTACGGCAATGATAATCGCAGTAACAATAACAACCATGCCACGCTGCGACTTCCACCAAACACCCTCAATGGGTTCGCCATGTTCTTCTTCTGCGTGGCCGGCATGATCGTGGCCCTCATGACTCGCATGATCGTGTCCTGAATGGTCATGGCCATCATGTTCATCATGTGGTTTTTTAGCAGTGGCGGGTGCAGCTTTTTTCGTTTTGTCAAAAACTGAAATCTTATAGCCCAGTGTTTGAACAGTTTTTTGAATGACTGCCGATTGCTCGACATCAACAGCGTCAACGGTCAGCGTTTCACTCTGCAATCCAACCTTCACATTGGATACACCATCAAGACGCGACACTGCGGTTTCAATTTTAGAAACACAGGCCGCACAATCCATGCCGCCGATTTTGAACTTGGTTTGCGCTGCTGTTGCCATCGGAATGGGGCTCCAAAAAAACTGAATGTGAATTATTATATCGTCGTGATACAATCTACAGCCACTAGAGGTTCAAGAGGTATTTTTATGACCGCAATTGCCATTGGAAAACTGGCGGAAATCGCTTCCACCAAAGTGCAAACCATCCGTTATTATGAGGAAATTGGGTTGATTCAGCCTTTTTCTCGTACCGAAGGTGGCCATCGCCTTTACGGGCCAGAAGATGCAAGCCGCCTGAAATTTATACGTCATTCCCGCGAATTGGGTTTCGGCATTGAAGAAATTAGGGGCTTGCTCGATCTATCCGATCACCCAGAAACCAGTTGTTCGGCAGCCGATGCCATTGCGCGAGCGCAGCTTGAACAAGTCGAAATTCGCCTTGAGAAACTGAAAGCACTGCGCAAGGAACTCAAACGCATGGTCGAAGAATGCGGTCATGGCCGTGTGAGCCAGTGCCGGGTCATCGAAGTGCTGAGTGATCATCGACACTGTGGTGGTGATCACTAACATGGATTTTTCACATCTGGCCTATACGTTAATCCCGGTGAGCGCCGCTATCATCGGCGCCATCATCGCGGTGAATGCTGAGCTCAGTCCAAAACTCGTCAGTGCCATCCAACACTTTGCAGCAGGCGTAGTGTTTGCTGCCGCTGCTGGCGAAATTTTACCCGATGTGATGCACCAGAACTCGCCACTGGCAACGGCAATTGGCGGCACAGTCGGTCTTGGTGTGATGTTGGCCATCAAGCAAATTGAATCTTATATGAAAGGCCCTGTTGGCCTGCTTACTATGGTGGGTGTTGATATTTTCATTGACGGCATGGTGCTGGGTATTGGCTTTGCGGCGGGTGCCAAGACTGGATTGCTTCTGACAATTGCACTCACGCTCGAAGTTGTATTTCTGGGACTGACCGTTGCAGCCGAACTGGGAGAAAGCATCAAATCACGAATAAAAATTGTCGGCATTACGGCGGCTCTGGTCTTGGTATTGCCGCTGGGGACGGCCCTTGCCGCACCCATTTCTCTATTACCAAACGTCGTCGTCACTGGATTCTTCGCCTTCGGACTGATCGCTCTTCTTTATCTTGTGACCGAAGAACTGCTGGTTGAGGCCCACGAAACGCCGGACAGCCCGTGGGTGACATCCATGTTCTTTGTTGGATTTTTGTCGCTTTTAATTCTGGAAGAATTGATGGTTTGACCAAACAGATTTTTCAATGCCTGTGGCGGTGATGCAAATCAGGCCAATGGCGATGGACATGTTTGATTGGCGTGTGTCGATGCGGGTGGGCGTGTGGTTCATCAACAGAATCACCCGGCGCATGGTCATGTTGGTGATGCTCGTCATGGCTATGGCGGTGGCTGTGTTCCATTTCCTCATGTGAGTGATCATGGCCGTGGCGTTCGGAAAGATGCAACCAAGCGCCGAGCGCCATCAACAGACCCGCAATGAGAATGAAAGCAGTCAACGGTAAACCCAACAGGACAGCAGAAGCAATTGCTCCAATGAAGGGCGCAGTTCCATAATAGGCACCGGTTCGCGCTGTACCTAGGTATCTCAGTGCCACAATAAAAAGTACAAGTCCCAAACCGTAACTTACAAAGCCGAGGGACATGGCACTTGTAAGGCCCACAATTGAGGGGAACTTTGCGCCCAGTGACAAAGCAAGCGCCGTGTTAACGCTGCCAGCACAGATGCCTTTGATTGCAGCAAGCACAAAGGGATCAACCGCTGAAATCCTTCGGGTGAGATTGTTGTCGATGCCCCAAGACAAGCAGGCAAGAGCGATAAGAACAACACCCCAACTCAAATTCCCAAAACTGCCCTGCCAAGACAAAATTAGTGCTCCAGCGACAATTGCAATGGCACCTACGAACAGCCGCGAGTCAACATGTTCACGAAACACAATCCAAGCCAGTAATAAAGTAAACACTGATTCAAGATTGAGCAGCAATGAAGCAGAAGCTGCATCGGTGAGATTTAATCCATAAAGAAGCAACAACGGCCCAAGTATTCCGCCAAATAAAACTGTCCCGGCAAGCCAAGGAATATCAGTCCGAGACAAAGCAGTTTGGCTTGCAGCCGCGCCACTGATTTTACGCGCCACCATTAAAATACTAAGGCCGAAACCTGAACCTAGATAAAGCAGACCTGCCAACATCCACGGGCTGATGTCACCTAACAGCAATTTGGCAAGCGGCGTAGAAACGCCAAACAGCGCCGCTGCTGCAAGGGCAACAAGCGGCGCATTTTTTTCAATGTTGAGCGTAGGCAATTTTTGAACCATCACTTTTGAATAGGAATACGGTGAAGGGATCAGCCTGGCCACCATTTTCCATGCCAGGTGATTCAGCGGGCATGCCGGGAACGGCAAGACCGCGTGCATCTGGTTTTTCAGCAAGGAAGCGTTTGATGTCTTCGACCGGAACATGGCCTTCGATGATGGCATCGCCCATAAAGGCTGTGTGACATCCGGCAATATCAGCGGGTACGCCCGCTGCAACACGCCGCGCTTCCAAGTTTGGATCGTCCTCCATTGTGATATCAAAGCCCGCTTGTTTAAGTTGCGCTGCCCATTTTTCACAGCAGCCACAACCGGGATTGCGGTAAGCCTTAATTGGTGGATAGCTTGCAGCCCAAGTGCTCATGCTTTGCGGGGTCAGAAGGGCTACTGTTGCAGCCAGCAAGTAACGGCGTTTAATTGTAAGTTTGAACATGATTTTTCCTTTCTTTGGCTTAGGCGTGGACTTCAACAAGTTTGATTTCTGGTTTTTTCCTAAATCGCATTCTTGCGCCCTCAACGAGCGCAAAGATTGCGGGGATCACAACAAGTGTTAGAATGGTCGATGATACCATGCCCCCAATCATCGGCACAGCAATGCGCTGCATCACTTCGGAGCCAGTGCCTGTGCTCCAGAGGATCGGCAGCAAACCTGCCATGATAGCCGCCACCGTCATCATTTTCGGACGCACGCGATCTACGGCCCCTTCCATGATCGCACCGTAGAGATCGGCTTTGGTGAAGGTACGATCCTCTGAAGCTGCGCGATGCTTCCATTCATCCAATGCGTTTTGCAAATAGATCAGCATCACCACGCCAGTTTCTGCCGCAACACCTGCAAGGGCGATGAAGCCCACTGCGACGGCAACGGAGAGATTGAACCCCATCCACCACATCAGCCACAGTCCGCCCACCAGCGAGAATGGCAGAGAGAGCATGACGATCAGTGTTTCCGTCAGCTTGCCAAAGTTGAGATAGAGCAGCATGAAGATAATGAGCAACGTAAACGGCACCACCAGTTTCAGTTTAGCCTTGGCGCGTTCGAGATATTCAAACTGCCCGCTCCACGTCACATAGTATCCTTGGGGGAACTTCACATTATCAGCCACGGCCTTTTGCGCCTTGGCCACATAGCCGCCAATGTCACTGTCGCGCGTATCAACAAACACATAAGCTGCAAGCTGGGCATTCTCTGTGCGCAGCGTTGAAGGCCCCGTGGTGAGCTTAATGTCAGCCACTTCACCCAAAGGCACTGACACGCCCGAGGCCCCACTCACCCGCACATTGCGGGCAATGGTTTCGGGATCACTGCGCAAGTCACGCGGCAATCGCAAATTGACAGCATAACGCTCGCGGCCCTCAACCGCCGTGGTGATGGGTTCTGCGCCTAACGCCATAGCAATCGTATCCTGCACATCTTGCACCATCAAACCATATCGCGCGAGACGTTCACGGTCTGGCGTGATTTCCAAATAATAGCCACCAATCACCCGCTCAGAGAAGGCACTCGATGTATCCGGCAATTGCCGCAGCGCCTTTTCAATCTCGCGGCCCAGCCGCTCGATCTCTTTCAAGTCCGGCCCAAACACTTTGATCCCAACAGGGGTGCGGATGCCAGTGGAGAGCATATCAATGCGTGCCTTGATCGGCATAGTCCAAGCATTGGACACGCCGGGAAACTGCAAGGCTTTGTCCATATCAGTGATCAAGCTGTCGACGGTCACACCCTTCCGCCATTCGGCATTGGGTTTGAGATTGATGATGGTCTCGATCATTTCTGTTGGTGCCGGGTCTGTGGCCGTGGCAGCGCGGCCTGATTTACCAAACACGGATTCCACTTCGGGAAAGGATTTGATGATCTTGTTCTGAGTCTGCAACAGCTCTGCCGCCTTGGTGACCGAAAGGCCAGGCAAGGTTGTTGGCATATAGAACAAGGTTCCTTCATTAAGAGTAGGCATGAATTCTGAACCGAGTTTGGATGCAGGCCAATAACTTGCACCCAACGCAACCAAAGCCACAACAATGGTAAATGTCTTGGCTTTGAGAACACCATTGATAATGGGCCGATACAGCCAGATCAAAAGTCGGTTGATGGGGTTCTTGTGCTCGGCGATGATGCGCCCGCGAATAAACAGGTACATCAGAGCTGGCACAAGCGTGATTGACAGAAATGCTGCTGCTGCCATGGAGAAGGTTTTGGTATAGGCCAGCGGTTTGAACAACCGCCCTTCCTGCGCTTCCAAAGTGAAGATGGGCAGGAATGACACTGTGATAATCAGCAGTCCAAAGAACAGCGCTGGTCCCACTTCCTTTGCCGCATCCACAATAATCTCGATGCGCGGTTTATCAGGCGGGGCTCGCTCCATGTGCTTGTGGGCGTTTTCAATCATCACAATGGCCGCATCCACCATAGCGCCAATCGCAATGGCGATGCCGCCAAGACTCATGATGTTGGATGAAAGCCCCAACAGATGAATGAAGATGAAAGCAATCAGCAGGCCAATGGGAAGCATAAGGATGGCGACTAATGCACTTCTGATATGTAAAAGAAAAATCACACACACCGCCGCCACAATCAGGCTTTCTTCAGTGAGCGTGCCTTTCAGGGTTTCGATGGCTCGCTTGATCAAATCAGAGCGATCATAAACGGTCTTTATTTCTGTGCCTGCGGGCAGACTGGCTTTCACATCTTCCAGCCGCGCTTTCACATTGTCGATCACTGACAGAGCGTTTTCGCCATAGCGCTGAATGGCAATGCCACCCACCACTTCACCTTCGCCATTGAGTTCGGTGATGCCGCGCCGCTCATCAGGCGCAAATTCCACCCGTGCCACATCGCGCAGCAAAACGGGTGTTCCGCCTTCAGCCTTGAGTACTATGGATTCAATATCTTTAGTGTTACGAAACAGTCCTCTCCCGCGCACCGCATATTCGGTTTCTGAGATTTCAACAGTACGCCCGCCCGTATCCATATTGCTGGCGCGGATGGCGTTGCGCACCGTGTCCAATGACAGGCCAAAACTTTGCAGCAATCTTGGATCAACGATTACGCTGTATTGCTTGACGAAGCCGCCGACACTGGCCACTTCTGCCACACCTTCAGCCTTCGCTAGTGAGTAGCGCAATTGCCAATCCTGGGTGCTGCGAAGTTGGGCAAGATCAAGGCCCTTGCCTGTGAGAGCATATTCATAGACCCAGCCCACACCTGTGGCGTCCGGCCCAAGTGACGGCGTTACACCTTGCGGCAAGCGCCGTGTGGCAGCATTCAAATATTCCAACACACGCGAACGTGCCCAATAGGGATCGGTGCCGTCTTCAAAAATGATATAGATGAATGATACGCCAAAGAACGAAAAGCCACGCACAACTTTGGATTTGGGAACACTGAGCAGCGAAGTCGTAAGCGGATAAGTGACTTGGTCTTCAACCACCTGCGGAGCTTGCCCTGCAAATTCGGTATAAACGATGACTTGTGTGTCTGACAGATCAGGGATCGCATCGAGCGGCGTGTTTTTGACAGAATAGAGCCCAGCCAATGCGAGGAAAACCGTGCCGATAAACACCAGCATCATATTGCGCGCTGACCATTCAATTATTTTACCAATCATGGTTTGGCACCGTCGGCAGCTGCAAGACCCGTCAAGGCTGTCTGAAGATTGCTCTCAGCATCAATCAGGAAGTTTGCGCGAGTCACAATTCTGTCGCCCGCCTTCAGGCCACTCAACACTTCGACATAGCCGTCGCCCTTTCGGCCCAGCTGAACTTCGGTAGGTCGGAAACGTCCCTCGGAAACTTCGACTATCGCCACTTGGCGTTTGCCACTATCAATAATGGCTGAAGCAGGGATCGCCAGCACGCTTGCCGCCTCACCCGTATCAATCACCACATCAGCATACATGCGGTGCAGAAATTTGTGATCGGGATTGGGAAGTTCAATACGCACCTGTGCGGTGCGTGTCTCCGGTTTCAGTTCCGGCAGCACAAAAGCGACTTTACCCTTGAAGCTTTCTCCGGGAAAAGCCCGCATGGTAATTGTAGCAGGGTCGCCAATTTTGATGCGGCCAATATCAAGCTCTGCCACATCCGTAATGACCCAAACGGAGGTCACATCCGCTAGCCGGTAAAGCTCATCACCGGGCATCACGCGTGCACCGACGACAACGTTCTTGCTCATCAACACGCCATCTGAAGGTGACGGCCAATCAAGGGAAAGCGGAATATCTCCGCTCCCCCGGATGGATTTGATGAACTCTTCCGAGACGCCAAGATTGCGCAACTTGCGCGAACCCGCAACGCCTTGCCCACCTGCCGCTGCGAGACGGTACTCAACGGCGGCTTGCGTGATCTGTGGGCTGTAAAAACGGAAGAGCGGCTCGCCAGCTTTCACATGTTGTCCCGTGGCCCCCGCATAGACCTTCTCGACAAAACCCTCAGCCCGCAGCGTGACCGACTGTTGACGCCGCTCGTCGAGCTGGATCGAGCCCGGTGCATGCACGGGTTCTGACAAAACACGCATTTCAACGGGAGCCGTTTGCACACCCGCCCGCTGAACTTTTTCAACACTCACCTTGACGATCGAGGGGTCACTGGCTTCCTCATCTTCATAAACCGGGATGTAATCCATGTTCATGCCATCTTTTTTGGGGACAGGTGACGTGTCAGGCAGACCCATGGGATTTCGGTAGAAACGGATTTTCTTTCCCGTCGTCAGTTCCGACTTTTTTTCCGGTGCGGCGGGTTGGGCTGGCACCAGATCTTTCTCAAACACGGGCAGATAATCCATACCCATCGAGTCCTTTTTGGGCATGGCAGAAATTTCCGGTCCGCCCATAGGATCGCGGTAGAACATGATTTTCTGCCCATCAGGGCCGACCACTGCGCCTGCAGGAAGCTCGTCGGAATACACTGGCAGATAGTCCATGCTCATGGAGTCTTTTTTGGGCTTCGCCGAAATATCAGGCTCCCCCATCGGATTGCGGTAGTAAATAATGCGGCGCTCAGCAGGAGCCGCGTTGCCGGCAACCATGATCTGCGATGCCATGGCATCGAATTGTGAACGGTATTTGGTGGCAGCAAAAAAACCGCCAACACTGCCAAAGGCAATGAGTATCAAACTCAAAATGAGTTTCAAGAAAAAGCGCATAACAAAATCCTCTGAAGAAATGCAAATCTCGGACAACGCAAAGCGCTGCCCGTTCGGTGAGTTTCAGGGGATTAGATGCGTGGAGGTCGACGAAGCGACGGAGGGGCTGTGGAATCGGGCAATAAAGCCGAGAAATCCGTCAACACAATTGGATCAATTGAGACCATTCGAACTTCAATTGATTTGAGTGTCGCAAAACTTGCACTGCATTGAACCACGCAGGATTGGGACGAAGGGCAGCCTGATTTCTCTTTGTCACAACAGTTTTTCTTCTGAGGACAATCCATTTTGGCCATGGCTGTCATTTTTGCCATCGCCATATTGGTCGTCGCAACATCAGCCTTGACGGATGTAGCAGCTTGAACTGGAGCAAGCGCCAATGCCAAAGCAATCATCCCAAAAAGAATGTGCTTTAAGTTCGCGGTGATGCTGTATTCAAACATTAGATGATGTGTAGCTGCGCAATGCATACACCGTCAAGTCACGAGATTGTTGACGATTAACTCCCCGCAACAATGTCTCTCGTATCGAAAAATTTGAAAATTACTTGGCTTTTGACATGATCAAAAGAATTGGCTCAACACCAAGAGATTTCGATAGTTTCTCAATCATATCGGTAGTCGGCGACTTCTCTTCGCGTTCATTCTGACCAACGCAATTACGATTGATTCCCGCATGAAGCGCCAATTCCTCCTGTGAAAACCCTTTTTGCGTTCTCAAGATGCGTAAATTCCTGAGCCAAGCTTGACCTCGCCAGTCATGGCCCAGCTTTGCGGGAAAGAGGGCGATCCGGCTCTTAACCCGCGCCGTCTACCTTCTAAGAAAAGCAGGATTGCAATGCGGAAGCAAAATTAAACGGTAGGATTTAGCGGAGAGACGACGAGTTCATTATCTTGCCCTTGCCTTTCAAATAATTGTCCATTATTCTCGACATATGGACTTAGAATCATCCGTCACCACTCTATCTGCCCTCGCTCAGCCCACGCGGCTTGAGGTGTTTCGCTTGCTTGTGCGCAGTGAACCGGATGGCATGGCTGCTGGGGAAATCGCCAAAAAACTCGATGTTCCCCACAACACGATGTCCACCCATTTAGCCATTCTCGAAAGGGCTGAACTCGTTTCTTCACAGCGCCAAAGCCGCAGCATTGTGTATCGGGTTGATCTCACAAGCGTGCGCTCTCTTATTGTTTATTTGCTGAAAGATTGCTGCGACGGCAAACCGGAACTTTGCCAGCTGCTGCTCGATGATCTCACCCCCTGTTGCCAACAATCTGGAGACTGTCATGCCTGATAAGATGTTCAATGTTCTCTTTCTCTGCACGGGCAATTCTGCTCGCTCAATTCTTGCAGAGGCAATCCTTCAGCGTGAAGGCTTGGGCAAGTTCAACGCTTTCAGTGCAGGTAGCCACCCAAAAGGCGAGATTCACCCCTATGCGCTTGATCTATTGAAACAGCTCAACCATCCGACAAAGGCATTTCGCTCAAAAGACTGGAGTGAATTTGCGAAGAAGGATTCCCCTAAGATGGATTTTGTCTTCACTGTTTGCGATAATTCAGCAGCAGAAGTTTGCCCGGTTTGGCCAGGCCAACCTATGACAGCACATTGGGGCCTTCCCGATCCCGCAGCCGTAGAAGGAACCGAAGCCGAAAAGCGTCTCGCCTTTGCTGATTCCTACCGCATGATGAAGAATCGCATTTCTGCATTTGTAAATCTGCCCATGGCGTCCCTCGATAAACTATCATTGCAGAAAAAACTTTCAGACATTGGCAAGGCCTGATCCTATGGCTCTTGCATCATCAACCCGCGCCTACGCCGCTGAAATGCTCGGAACTGCTATCTTGCTCGCCACTGTTGTGGGCTCTGGCATCATGGGTGAAAATCTCTCTGGCGGCAACGTTGCCATTGCACTTCTAGGCAATACAATTCCAACGGGAGCCATTCTTGTGGTGCTGATCACCATACTTGGCCCCCTCTCTGGCGCGCATTTCAATCCCGTGGTTTCGCTTGCCATGTGCATCACAGGACGAATGAGTTGGCCAGAATTTATTCCTTATGTGGTTGCCCAAACCGTGGGTGCTGTCATCGGAGTATGGATGGCCCACGCCATGTTTGATCTTTCCATATTTCAGCTTTCAACCAAAATGCGCTGGGGAACCGGACAATGGATTGCCGAGGCGGTGGCGACATTTGGTTTGCTCGTCACGATTTTTGGCGGATTGAGATATAATCCCGCCGCCATACCAATGACAGTTGGATTATACATCACTGCCGCCTATTGGTTCACAGCTTCCACTTCTTTTGCCAATCCCGCAGTAACAATCGCAAGGTCTCTCTCCAATAGTTTTGCGGGCATTGCACCCATAGCGGTATTGCCGTTTATAGTCGCCCAGGTTCTCGGAATGATAGTGGGTTTGGCTGTATGTCGGTGGTTGTTCGCCGATGACAGTGTTCAAGCGTAGAATTCAGAGGACATCATGGACATCGTTATTTACCACAATCCCGAATGCGAAACTTCGCGCAATGTTCTCGCAATCATTCGCGCTTCGGGAACCGAACCCATTATAATTGAATATCTCAAGACTGGATGGACCAAACCGCAATTGCTGGGCCTATTTGCTGCAGCAGGTCTGACACCGCGAACCGCCTTGCGTGAATCCAAATCACCAGCCAAGGAATTGGGCTTGCTTGCGTCCGAGGTGCGGCAGGATGCGTTGCTGGACGCCATGATCCAGTATCCAGTGTTGGTGAACAGGCCTATAGTTTGCTCAATCAAAGGTGTGAAGCTGTGTCGCCCGAGCGAAGCTGTGATTGACCTCTTGGATCACTATCAAACGGAACCGTTTTATAAGGAAGATGGTGAGCTGGTGCATTTTCCTGCGACACCTTCTACCACTCTATAATCTGTGTAGAAAAAGGAACCCAACTTGTCTCCTAACTTTTCGGAACTCCCAAATTTACATACTGATCTGCTTGAGCACATTGATGTGCAGCACCTCGTTGCCATCAAGCTTGATCACAAGCCACGCATCCTTCTCCTCTATGGTTCATTGCGTGAACGTTCGTTTAGTCGCCTCTTGACGATGGAGGCGGCTCGCCTTCTCGAAGCATTCGGAGCCGAGACACGCATTTACAATCCTGCGGGATTACCTCTACCTGATAACAGTCCCGCCGATCATCCCAAAGTGCAGGAATTGCGCGAAGCAATGTTATGGTCTGAAGGTCAAGTCTGGACGTCACCTGAGCGACATGGCGCAATGAGCGCTACGCTAAAAGCCCAAATTGATTGGATACCCCTTCCAGGTGGTGCCATACGACCAACACAGGGCCGCACATTGGCAGTGATGCAGGTTTCAGGCGGGTCGCAGTCTTTCAATGCGGTTAATCAGATGCGCGTGCTTGGACGATGGATGCGGATGATTACCATTCCCAACCAGTCTTCCGTTGCTAAGGCCTTTCAAGAGTTCGACGACACCGATCGCATGAAACCATCGCCCTATTATGACCGCGTCGTCGATGTTATGGAGGAACTGGTCAAGTTCACCTTGCTCACACGCGGCGTGTCACACTACCTGACTGACCGCTACAGTGAACGCAAGGAAGTTGCTGCTAAACTCAATGAGCGGATGAAGTTGACTTCGATTTAAGCTTTTGGATCAAGATCCAACAGCGCTATCGGCATAGGCTTTTGGCCTTACGGCAAGTGCGCCAAGAAACGCGAGGGCGGATAGTGCTGCACTGCCAAATAGAACCCAAAGCACCTGATCATAGCCACCCATAACATGCCAAAGCAGTGCCAGTGCAACGGGGGTTGCTGCCTGCACAGCATAGTTGATTCCCGCAAAAGTTCCTTGCAGAGCGCCATAGCCCTCCCGTCCGAGGAATTCCGGCCCTGCCGTTGCCTGAACGATTGTTTTGATTCCCATGCCTCCGCCATAGAAAGCTGCAAAGCAATAGATCAGATTGGAATTCGGCGTAGCTAACAAGAGCAGTGTCATTCCAAAAACCGGAAGGCTTGTGGCAACGAGTCCAGCAAGCTTTACATTGATGCGTCGTTCGAGCGCGAAAACAACGATCCGGCCAATCACCTGAAACGGCCCAACCAAAGTGTAGGCGGCAATTACCAAGGGAAGTGGAAATCCGCGCTCCGTCAATAAAGGAATAATGTGGAAGGTGATGCCAGTAAACATGAAGGCGTGGGCTGCGTAGCTTAAGGCAAGCAACCAAAATACAGGCTGCCCCATCGCTCTCCTCACACGACCTTGCTGTGCCTCAGTTTTGGTTACCACAACGGGTGGCGCACTGTCAGCGAGCACAAGCCAGTGGACGGCAACACCAAAGGGAATTTGCAGTGCGGCGAGTACTTCTAATGCATGACGCCAACCAAAATTCTCCACCAAGTAATGTGTCAGCGGAATAAATACTGTGCTTGCGAGACCGCCCAGCAATGTGATGGTTATGATGCCGCGCCGGTAATCATCTTTAAGCTCACGCGCCATCACGGCAAAGACGGGCTCGTAAAGAACCATGGTGAACACCGAGCCAATAGCTATCCATACAGCAAAGAGTTGCCACAGCTCAGTGATTTGCGACCACACCAATAGCAACATTGCCGCAGCGACTGATCCAGTTGTCATGAGCACCCGCCCGCCATAAGTATCGATGATACGTCCGGCAACAAGAGACGCGAGGCCAGTGGCTGCTAGTCCAACAGACAAAGCTCCATCAACTGACGTCTTTGACCACCCCATTTCTGCAGCCATTGGGCCAGAAATGACTGCAAAGGCATAATAGAGCGAACCCCACGACACGAGCTGCGAAAACGCCAGAGGCAGCACAAAGCCCCACCGAAATTTCATCCGCACGCACCTGTCGAGGCACAACCACAGCCTGACTTGCCCGCGATTTTGGCAACTTCATCTTGGCTGCAACAAGCATCAGCCCATGTGA
>JANOXS010000120.1:0-8184 GCA_031418535.1 Hyphomicrobiales bacterium
AACCTGATCGCGCCATTCTTCAAAAAATTCAAAGCCACGATTCATGCGTTTGGCAGCGCCACGGTCCAGCCAGATGGTGCGGTTCGACAAGGCCTCTAAAAAGCGACGGTCATGGCTAATCAGAATAAAAGCTGAGCGCAGCGATATTAATTCAGCTTCTAGCCATTCAATTGCTGGAAGATCGAGATGGTTGGTAGGTTCATCAAGCAACAAGATATCAGGCTCTGGGGCAAGTGTTCGGGCAATGGCCGCGCGGCGTGACTCGCCGCCTGAAAGGGTTGCCGGATTTTCTTCACCAGTGAGGCCAAGCTCATTCAAATAATGGCGACAGCGATACGGATTATCGGTGGGGCCAAGGCCCGCTTCAACGTAATCTAGAACGGTGTTAAATCCCGTAAAATCAGGTTCTTGCGGTAGATATCTAATTGTGGTTCCGGGCTGCACCCAGCGCGTGCCGTCATCCATTTCAACAAGGCCCGCCGCAATTTTGAGCAACGTAGATTTGCCAGAGCCATTGCGGCCCACCAAGCACATGCGGTCATCATTATGCAACATGAGTTCGGCCCCATCTAAGACGGGTTTGCCGCCAAAGGTGAGTTGGATTTTTTGTAGGTTTAATAATAGATTCGCCATGGTGGTGTGGGGTCTAGCTTAAAACACCACGACTGAGCGAATTGATTTTCCGGCGTGCATTAAATCAAACGCATCGTTGATTTTTTCGAGCGGCAGAATGTGAGTGATCATCGGATCGATCTCAATTTTTCCGTCCATATACCAATCAACAATTTTTGGCACGTCAGTGCGGCCGCGCGCTCCACCAAAGGCTGTACCACGCCAGGAGCGCCCAGTGACCAATTGGAAAGGTCGCGTAGAAATTTCTTGGCCAGCACCGGCAACACCAATGATGATAGATTGACCCCAGCCCTTGTGAGCGGCCTCCAATGCAATGCGCATCACTTTCACGTTGCCAATACATTCGAAGGTGTAGTCCGCGCCACCGCCAGTGAGGTCGACCAAGTGAGCAACAAGATCGCCTGAAACTTTAGACGGGTTTACAAAGTGCGTCATGCCAAATTGGCGGCCCCAGCTTTCTTTTTCATCATTCATATCAACGCCAACAATTTGGCGCGCACCGGCAAGGCGCAACCCTTGCAGCACATTAAGGCCAATACCGCCGAGGCCGAAGACGATGGCTGTTGAACCCACTTCAACTTTCGCAGTGTTGATCACAGCACCAACACCTGTGGTGACACCGCAGCCAATGTAGCAAATCTTATCGAAGGGTGCATCTTGGCGCACTTTAGCCAAAGCAATTTCGGGCAGCACTGTGAAATTCGAAAATGTCGAGCAGCCCATATAGTGATGGATGGCTTGGCCCTTATAAGAAAAGCGCGAAGTGCCATCTGGCATCATGCCTTTGCCTTGGGTCGTTCTAATTTTCTGGCAAAGATTGGTTTTGGGGTTGAGACAGTATTCGCATTCGCGGCATTCAGGCGTGTAAAGCGGGATCACATGATCGCCCGCCGTGAGCGATGTTACACCCGGGCCAACTTCGCGCACGATGCCAGCGCCTTCGTGGCCCATGATGGCAGGAAACAGGCCTTCAGGATCGGCGCCGGAAATCGTAAATTCATCAGTGTGGCATACACCAGTGGCTTTGATTTCGACTAGCACCTCGCCAGCCTTCGGGCCTTCCAGATCAACCTCTACGATCTCAAGTGGTTTTCCAGATTCAAAGGCAACTGCGGCGCGGGATTTCATGTGGGCTAACTCCAGTCTGGTTTCTGAAGAAGCTCTAACGCGTTTTGATTTCGATTTGAACTCTTATTTCAAATAGGCTTCAACGGTGGCCGTTGTGCCGTTGGTCCACAAGGATTTGAGAGCAGCTGAAAACTCAGCTTGCATCTGCGCATTTGTACCGACATCGCCATAGATATCACTCATCGCGAGCCACGCTAAAGGATCGGCCTTGGCGGCAATCGCAGTCTTATTCAGGCGATCCCAGCTTGGATCATTGGCTTCTATCACTACTCCGCTATCGGTGGTGCCATAACAATAGCGACACCACAAAGCAGACTCTAAAGCCAAGCCCTTGATGCTGCGGCCTGCTTTCAATTGATCGGCGATCACGGGCACAATAAATTTCGGCTGACGATTGGAACCATCCAAACACAATCTTCGGATCGTATCGGCGATTTTTGGATTGGAAAATCGACGAACAATCAGTTTGTAGTAATCTTGCAGATTGGTGTTTGGCACCGGAAGCACAGTTGGTATTATTTCGTCTTGTTGCACTTTGGCAAAATAAGCATTGACCAGCGGATGCTCCATGGCTTCATGGGCAAATTCAACGTCAAGCAGGCCAGAGATATAAGCAATCACTGCATGGCCGCCATTGAGGATGCGGATTTTCATGTATTCATAAGGTGTCACATCTTCAACGAAGGTGGCGCCCACTTTTTCCCATGCCGGGCGCCCTGATGGAAAATTATCCTCCACCACCCATTGCTTAAATTCTTCGCAAAAGATTGGCCAAGTATCTGCCACGCCAAATACTTCAGCACAAATTTTGCGTTCACGATCCCCTGTTGCCGGTGTGATGCGGTCCACCATGCCGTTGGGGAATGCGACGTTTGATTTGATCCATTCCGCGAGAGTCGGGTTCGATAGTCGCGCGAGACCTATGACAGCGTTTTTTGTGACAACGCCATTATGCGGAACGTTATCGCAAGACATCACCGTAAAGGCTGGAATACCGGTGGCACGACGTGCTGCAAGACCCGCAACGATGAAACCGAATACAGTTGTTGGATCGTGCGGGTGGGCACCATCGTGGGCGATTGCAGGGTGCGCAAGATTAAATTCGCCCGTGGCCGGATCAATGAAGTAGCCACCTTCGGTAATGGTGAGTGAGACAATACGAATTGAAGGATCGCACAACCTTGCCATCATGGCGGGCTTATCATTCGGTGAAACAAAATCAATCAACGGGCCCGTCACATGGGCGGAACTTAAATCATTGTCTTGCTCAACTACGGTGGTCAAATAATCTTGGGCGAGCAATCGCTGGCGCATGGCTTCATCAGAAGGCATGACGCCAGCGCCAACCAATGCCCAGTCATGGTCATGGCCTTTGTTAAACAGATCATCCAAATAAACGGCCAGATGGGCGCGGTGAAAATTGCCAACGCCGAAATGCATGATGCCTTGCGTGAGCGAAGAACGGGCATAGTTAGGCACCGGAATTTTTTTGGCAATGGCTGACAAATTTGCCAATGATAATTTTAGCTCATCCATTGACCGCCATCCACATTATAAGTTTGAGAGACAATGTAATCGCTTTCACTGCTGGCCAGAAAAATGGCCATTCCTTCTAAATCTTTAGGAGTGGCCATGCGGCCGATCGGAACAGCGTCGCCAACGATTTTCTTTTTTTCGCCAAGCGGGCGGTTTTCATATTTTGCAAACATAGCATCGACATGATCCCAATGCTCGCCCTCAACAACGCCCGGCGCAATAGCATTCACATTAATGCCGTGTTGGATGAGATTGAGGCCCGCTGATTGCGTGAGGCTGATGACTGTTGCTTTTGTGGCGCAATAAACGCCAACCAGAGCTTCGCCGCGCCTTCCCGCTTGACTGGCCATATTGATGATTTTACCGCCCTTGCCACGGGCAATCATGTGTTTGGCCACGGCTTGCATAGTGAAGAGCACGCCGTAAACATTAATGGAGAAGAGCTTGTTGTAACTGGCTTCGGTGATGTCCACGAGGGGGGCCATGTCAAACAAGGCGGCGTTATTGACGAGGATATCAATCTGCCCCGCTTTAGCGACGACCTCATCCACGGCTTTGGTGATCGAGCCTAATTTTGAAACGTCCATATGAACTGCGATTGCTTTGGGGCCGATTTCTTTAGCGCAGGCTTCGGCGGCGGCGAGATTGATATCGGCAATCGCAACAGTGGCTCCCTCCCGCACATAGGCTTCGGCAAAGCCGCGACCAATGCCACGGGCACTGCCAGTGATAATTGCGACTTTTCCTTTCAGTCTCATTTGTGAATCGCCCTGCCGTCTTTGTCAAAATGGTGAAGGCGCGTTTTATCGGGCGTCATCCAAACATTCGTACCCGGTGCAAATGTGTTTTCACCGGAAGCGCGCACCGTTATGCGACCGCGTGCACCAGCATCAACATGCAGGAATGTGTCTGAACCCAAATGTTCGCTGAGCAATACTTTGCCTTGCCAATCGCCCTTCTTTTCAGAAATTTCGATATGCTCGGGGCGAATGCCGAGAGTATTGTTTTCAACAAAATTCATTTTGGGAGAACCAATGAAGCCCGCCACGAAAACGGAATTTGGTTTATTGTAAAGTTCGAGCGGCGAACCAACTTGCTCAACGTTGCCTTTATTCAGAACAACAATCCGGTCAGCCATGGTCATGGCTTCAACTTGATCGTGAGTAACATAGATCATCGTGGTACCGAGATCTTGATGGAGTTGCATGATGAAGATGCGCATGTTCACACGAAGTGCGGCGTCGAGATTTGACAAGGGCTCGTCAAACAAGAAGCCATCAGGCTGACGGACAATCGCACGACCAATAGCGACGCGTTGGCGTTGACCACCAGAGAGTTGGCCGGGCTTTCGATCAAGATAGTCGGTAAGATTGAGGGTGGCTGCGGCTTTGGCCACTTTGCCTTCAATCATCTCTTTGCTTTCGCCAGCCATTTTGAGGCCGAAACCAATGTTATTGCGCACACTCATATGCGGGTACAGCGCATAAGATTGGAACACCATTGAAAGCCCGCGCTGCGACGGAGGTGTTTCAGACACGTCTTTGCCATTGATGAAAATTTGACCAGAGGTGAGATCTTCCAATCCGGCGATCATGCGCAGGAGTGTTGATTTACCGCAACCCGACGGGCCAACGAAAACCACGAACTCGCCGTTCTTAATTTCAAGATCAGCACTGGGAATGATGACTGTGGCACCAAAGGCCTTGTGAACTTTGCTAAGTGTGATCGTTCCCATTATTTTACAGCTCCGAATGTGAGGCCACGTACAAGTTGTTTTTGGGAAAACCAGCCGAGTACGAGGATTGGTGCGATTGCCATTGTTGAAGCCGCCGAAAGTTTGGCCCAGAACAGGCCTTCGGGTGCAGAGTAACTGGCGATGAATTGGGTCAAAGGTGCAGCGTCTTTGGTTGTGAGCGCCAGTGTCCAGAACGCTTCATTCCACGCCAGAATGATGTTCAACAACAAAGTGGATGCAATGCCCGGCAATGCCATGGGCGTGAGCACGTAAACAAGTTCTTTGATCAGGGATGCACCATCCATGCGCGACGCTTCTAGAATTTCACCCGGGATTTCCTTGAAATATGTGTAGAGCATCCAAATGATGATCGGCAGATTGAGCAACATGAGAACTGTGATGATCCCGAAGCGCGTATCAAGCAAACCGAAATCGCGGAAGATCAAATAAATGGGGATCAGCGCACCGACGGGTGGCATCATCTTGGTGGAGAGCATCCACATCAACAAATCTTTGGTCTTCTTGCCCGGCGCAAAAGCCATGGCCCAAGCTGAAGGAATGGCGATGAGCAGAGCAAACAGCGTTGACCCGAGCGCCAAATAAATTGAGTTCATGGCAAAGCGCAGATAGTCTGAACGCTCTTGCACAATGCCATAGTTTTCAGTTGTCCACTCAAAATCATAAAGTTTTGGCGGCAGCTGGATGGCCTCGGACTCGGTTTTGAAGCTGGTCAAAACTGTCCAAAAAATTGGAAAGAAAATGAGCAGGCCGATCGACCAAGCCAATAACGTCACGATGAGTTTGCGGCGGGTGGAATCTTTGCGAGCCATGATTATGCGTCCAAGTTCTTGCCAATCATCCGCATTAGGAAGAAGGCTACTATGTTTGCGAGGATAACTGCGATGATGCCGCCAGCTGATGCCGCACCAATGTTATTGGCTATCAAACCATATTGATAAACGAGGTATGGCAAGTTTGCGGCGACTCCACCCGTGCCTGACACATGGATTTCAGCAAAAATGTTGAGCAGAAAAATTGTCTCAATCAGAATAACGACTGTGATCGGTCGAATAAGATGGGGCAATATAATGTACCAAAAATAAGAAAGCGGTGGAGCACCGTCCATTTGGGCCGCTTCCTTTTGTTCGCCATCCAATGATTGCAACGACGTTAGCAAAATTAAGGTTGCAAAAGGCACCCATTGCCACGAAACCATCATTACTATCGCAGGCAGCGGATAATGAGCAAACCAGTCAAGTGGCTGCAGACCCACTGACTTAAATGCAAATGCAAAAAAACCTGAAACTGGATTGAGCATCATGTTCTTCCACACCAAAGCCGAAACGGTGGGCATGACTAAAAATGGCGCGATCATTAATAGACGAACAACGCTGCGGCCGTAGAAGGCTTGGTCAAGCAGAAGCGCAAACAGCGTGCCAAGAACAACACTGATGCCCAAAACCCAAGCGACCAGCTTGAGCGAATTGCCCATAGCCTTAAAGAAAGCTGGATCAGTCACAAAATATTTGTAGTTGCCAAAGCCAGCAATGCAACGGTTGGCAGCATCGAACATTTGGCTTGGCTGCATTAATGTACATGCATCATTTGGCCTGAGCAAATTGTAGCGCAGAAAAGAGAAATAGATGGTCATGGTCAAGGGCACGATCATCCAGAGGAAAAGTGAGATTACGGAAGGTGCAACGGCAAAGCGGCCGAGCGTGCGCGTCTGCTGCGTCGCCATCTTGATGTCTCTCTAAAATAAAGCACTGCGGTATCCCGAAATAGCTGCCCGGTTTTCACACCGGACAGCCACTTTCTATGGGAGTTTCTTACTTGATGTAACCAGCTTCGGTCATCACGCGAGTTGAAGCGTCTTGTGCTTCAGCCAATGCTTGATCAACTGTCTTTTCGCCAGAAAGCGCGGCTGCGAAAATTTGGCTGACTGTTGTGCCGAGATCAGCAAATTCAGGAATAGCAATCCACTGTGCGCCGCTGTAAGGCGTCGGTTGTGAAGATGGCTGAGCTGAATTTACGGACAGAATTGCATCAAGAGTCATTTTTGCAAACGGCACTTTAGCATATTCTGGGTTTGCATAGAGTGATGTGCGTGTGCCCGGAGGAACATTGGCCCAACCTTCTTTTGCAGCTACGATTTCAGTGTAATGCTTAGACGTTGCCCAGCCTACAAACTTCTGTGCAGCTTCGGCTTTTTGTGTGCCTGCAGGAATGGCCAATGACCATGCCCACAACCAGTTACCACGGTTGCCGTTGCCAGTATCTGGAGCAAGCGCGAAGCCTACTTGATCTGGGAACTTTGCTTGCTTTGGATCTGTCAAAGCTGATGCAGAAACGGTGGCATCAATCCACATGCCGCACTTACCGGCAAGGTAAAGCGCCATTGTTTCGTTGTAGCCGTTTGTTGAAACGCCTGGAGGTCCGTCAGCTTTCATCATGTCTACGAAGAATGTGAGAGCTTTCTTCCATTCTGGTGAATCAAACTGTGGTTTCCAATTTTCGTCGAACCAACGTGCGCCGAAAGCGTTTCCTAAAGCGCCTTGAACAGCTCCGCCTTCACCCCAACCTGGCTTACCGCGAAGGCAGATGCCATATGTTTCTTTATCTTTGTTGGTGATCTTGTCGGCTATTGCACGAACTTCATCCCATGTCGGCTTGTCTGGCATTTTCATGCCAGTCGCATCAACGAGGTCTTTGCGATACATAATCATCGAGCTCTCAGCATAGAATGGAGCAGCCATGAGCTTACCATCGACTGACAAAGCAGCAGAAATTGAAGGGATCAAATCAGCTGGATCATCAACGCCAGTGATCGGAACCAACCAACCCTTTTTGCCCCAGATTGGAACTTCATAAGTGCCGATTGTAAGAACGTCGAATTGGCCGCCTTTGGCAGCGATATCGGTTGTTACTTTTTCACGAAGAACGTTTTCTTCGAGAGTTACCCATTCCAGTTTAATGTCTGGATTTGCTTTTGTGAAATCGTCTGTCAGACCCTGCATACGGATCATGTCGCCGTTGTTCACGGTGGCAATGGTCAATTTAGTTTCAGCAATGGCTGTCGTTGCCAATGCTGCAAATGCAAAGGCGCTCAGCACGCCAGTTACTACAGCTTTCATTAAATTTCTCCCATGTGG
>JANOXS010000121.1:0-25604 GCA_031418535.1 Hyphomicrobiales bacterium
CGGCAAGATCCAAAGCCATTTGACGGCCAATGCGCTTTGCCGCTCCCGTTATCAAAACAGATTTCATTATTCGTCCTTTGGCATCAAAATAACATAGTGCTTCTTCACTTTGCGCACCGTCTGCCACGTGCCTTTAAAGCCCGATGGAATGATAAACGCATCGCCGCGTTTCAAGCGCCATTTCTTGCCATCTTCGGCACGGGTTAAAACAGCCTCGCCTTGAATGAAGTGGCAAAACTCCCATTCCAAATATTCCACCATCACCGTCCCCGGTGTCGATTCCCATATGCCACAATGCAAGCGACCATCTTCGCCCGAAAAATGGTTCCATGTGTTCGTTTTATAGGAACCTTTCAGCAGCTTTGATTTATCAGGCTTGCCCGCATCCTTCTTGGGTGCACCCTTGCCCGTGGTTTTCATTACAATGATGTCGGTTTCATTTTCCATGTTTTATCCTCAACAATATTTCATCGCGAGTGGGTGCAAAATCCGAAGCCACCCACCAATCTTCCAGCGCCTGCAATTGCGCACCCATATCGGGCCCCGGTATCAATCCAACTGCGATCATGTCTTTACCTGTCAGTGGAAATTTTGGAAGTGGCCACAGTTTAGGCAAATCCAATAACGCTTGCCATTTCGCGCTTGTGAGCGTTGCGCCGGACTTCGCCCATGACAAGTGGACCGCATCAGTCCAAGTTTCTGCCCCCAATCGATAAAGCATCGACCGCTGTACTGCATCTCTTAACTTCGGCGACACTTCAGGCGCAGCACTCAAATTTTCAATCCGCAAACTCTCTTCATTCGAAAGGCGCAGCAGGTCTTTCAAGGTTGAAGGCTTCTGGGCCAACACAAAAAGCCGCAAAACTGCATCCATTGGAAGTCGACCGATCACGCGCCACTCCTCCGTATACGGAAAAATAATTTTGAGAATACCAGATGCGGCCATCACCTTCAGCGTATCAACAGCACACGGGGCCACAATGAGTTTCAGCAACTCTTGGCGAATGCGTTCAGCTGATATTTTTTTCAAGCCCGATTTGAGCTTGACGGAAGCTGCCAATCCAACCGGACAAGGCGAGCCTTTTCCATACCACGCATGAAATCTGAAAAACCGCAGTATGCGCAAATAATCTTCCTTAATGCGCGCTTCCGAGTCGCCAACAAACCTCACGCGTTTTCTTTGGATATCAATATAACCCGTTGTATAATCGTATATTTTTCCTGAAGCATCGCAATACATGGCATTGATCGTAAAATCGCGGCGCATAGCATCGGCTTGCCAATCATCGGTGAATTTAACCACGGCGCGCCTGCCATCCGTCTCCACATCCAAGCGCAAAGTCGTCACTTCAAAAGGTTGGCCCTTGTTCACAACAGTGACTGTCCCATGATCGATCCCCGTGGGGTGAACACCAAACCCAGCAGCTTTACAGACGTGTATGAGATCATCAGGCAGCATCGTTGTAGCCAAATCAACATCACTGATCGGCACACCCAAAAGTGAATTGCGCACGGCTCCGCCTGCAACACGCACGTCACCACCAGCTTCAGTGATCACCCGCATCACCTCTTGCAAGCACGGCTCTTTCAGCCAAGTGTCACGGATTATAAAGTCGGTCATGCAAATTCTTTATCATGCCTGCGGTAGCACCCCAAATATATCTATCGCCATGTGGGAAAACATAAAAATGCCGTGTCATGCCTTTCCATTCGCGCGATTGCGTTTGCCGGTTTTGAACATCCATTAAAAACGAAAGAGGTACCTCAAAAATGTCGTCCACTTCTTGCGGCTCTGCCTGCAATGAAAATCCTTCTCGCACGAGCGCCACCACAGGGGTCACTACATATTGCGTGATCGTGAGATAGCCGTCGAGAAATCCAAGTGGCAAAATGAATTCGGAAGCAAGCCCCGTTTCTTCAAATGTCTCACGCAATGCAGCTTGTAACGCGGTTTCGCCCGCATCCAGTCTGCCTCCGGGAAAAGCAATTTGCCCAGCGTGTTTCGACAAGTCTGCATGGCGCTGGGTGAGCAAAACCGTGGGACCACTTTCGCGCAGAATAATTGGCACTAAAACAGCGGCAGGTTTTGTGACCACTCCATCAGGGATCATACGCGCGCGATCATTCATATCATCATCAGAGCGGTTCCAACCGGGTGGCTGCTCCAAGTGCAATCGAGCTTTAGCTCGCGATTGAAAATCAGCAAAATCAAAACTCATAGTTCCGATGCCCGTTGCATGGGGTAAAACACACCCGAGGACCAAACTCCGAACCACTCGCCTTCATTTACACCAAGCGCCACCAGATCATAAAACAAAGCTCGCGACACCAAAGCTTCCAGATTACTGCGCACCAAAACATAGGGCTTAAGCCCGCCCGTGCCCTCCTCATTGGCCACGCGCAACGGATGTTCCGCGCCTAGGCACACCTCATCATCAACATTGGTCTCGAAATAGATTGTCTGCCGATGCCCCTGCCCCTCAACCCGCATCCGGATCGCTACAAATGGCGCATCATCAACCCGAATGCCGCATTTTTCCACTGGCGTGACGAGATAATATTTTCCGTCTGCGTCGTAACGTAAAATTGATGAGAATAACTTGACCAGTGGCATCCGCCCAATGGGCGAGTTCATGTAATACCACAGTCCATCAGCAGCGATGCGCATATCAATATCGCCGCAAAATGGCGGATTCCACAGGTGGACGGGTGGCAGGCCCCTAAGCTTTGAGTCCTTAACCACATCAGATAATCCTTGGAGAGGATTGCTCACATCACTCGTCGTCGTCATGTTTCCATTCTATACACAGATTTGAAATTGAGTCGTGTGACGTGACGCCACTTTTACGCCATTCTCCGGCTTATATGTGACTACCAGGTGAAAATAAGAAAAGCAGGGACTATGGCGAAGAAAACCGTAAACGAACTAGAAGCAATCAGTGCCAAATTGGCCGCCGCGCGCGATGCTTTAAACCAAGTTGTGTTTGGTCAGAACGACGTGGTTGAATTGGCCATGACGGCCATACTTGCTGGCGGCCATGCGCTCATCGTGGGCGCCCCCGGCCTCGCCAAAACCAAGCTGGCCACAGCTCTTGGAACTGTTTTGGGTCTCAGTGAAAAACGGGTGCAGTTCACGCCAGATTTAATGCCTGCTGATATATTGGGTTCAGAGATTTTAGATGTGGACGACAAAGGCAAACGAGCATTTCGTTTTGTGCCCGGTCCGGTGTTTTGCCAGTTACTTATGGCCGATGAAATTAATCGCGCATCGCCGCGCACTCAGTCAGCTTTGCTGCAAGCCATGCAAGAACACCATGTCACAGTGGCGGGCGTTCGCCATGATTTGCCAGCACCTTTTCATGTGCTGGCCACACAAAACCCGATCGAACAAGAGGGCACATATCCATTGCCTGAGGCTCAGCTCGACCGCTTCCTCGTCCAAATTGACATCACTTATCCACCGCTGGACGCTGAGCGCCGCATGTTGTTTGCAACTACGGGATCTGATGAAGCCGAAGCCATTGCAGTTCTCGAAATGTCAGATTTGGTTTCCGCCCAACGCCTCACGCGATTGGTGCCAGTGAGTGATCAAGTCACCAACGCAATTCTCAAAGTTGTTCGCGCTGCCAGGCCCGGACCAGATGCCAGCAAATTGATAAATGACACAGTGGCATGGGGGCCAAGTCCACGGGCCAGCCAAGCTCTAATGCTGTGCGCACGCGCCCGCGCACTTTTGCAAGGCCGCCTGTCGCCCTCTATTGACGACGTGAATGCACTGTTGGAACCAGTTTTAAAACATCGCATGGCGCTTAATTTTGCGGCCCGCGCCGATGGTATGACGGTAGCTCAGGTCGTGTCACATTTAGCGGAGAATTTAGCCTAATCGTGCTCAGCCACCGCGCCGAACAACTGACGCAAACTTTGCCACCGCTTCTCGTAAAAGCAGAGCGCATCGCCGCAACCATCGTGCTTGGCGTTCACGGGCGGCGACGCGCAGGCCCCGGCGAAAATTTCTGGCAATACCGCAATTATAGTTTTGGCGATTCAACCCAACGCATAGATTGGCACCGCAGCGCTAAGTCTGATGCAATTTTTATCAGAGACAATGAATGGCAGGCCGCAAACACACTTTGGCTTTGGTCCAATTCAAATGCGCGAATGGATTTTAAATCTCAACTGGGACACGAAACCAAAAGAGATGCAGCCCAAACATTGCAGCTTGCTTTGGCCAGTCTCGCCATTCGCGGCCATGAGCGCATAGGTTCTTTAGGCAGTCCCTTTCGAGCTGGCGTCGGTAAACCCGCTTTGCGGCAAATGGCCGATTGGTGCTTATCGCCAAAAGATACGTCATTGCCAAAGCCAACAGTATTGCAGCGCCGATCAGCAGCGGTGTTGATTTCTGATTTTTTGGATGATCCAGAAGACATCAAAAAGGCGCTCAGCCCCTTGGCGCAATCTGGCGTACGTGGCCATTTGATCCAAATTGCTGATCCCGCCGAAGAAACTTTGCCTTATGATGGCCGTGTAGAATTTTTGGGGCTCGATGTGCCGCAGCGCTTTCTCGCCAGCAAAACTGAAAACTTGCGTGAAAAATATATGATGGCTTATGCCGCGCAGCGCGAAGCCATACAGCAAATTGCAAGTCGCTTGGGATGGAGCTTCACACTCCACCGCACCGACCAACCGCTCACGCGCTGCTTGCAAGTACTTTACGCCAAAGTAAGCGACCAATGAGCAACTTAAGTTTCATAACGCCATTGGCACTTTGGGGTCTCGCCGCACTTCCCATCATTTGGTGGTTGCTCAGGTTCACCCCGCCGCGTCCGCAATCTGTAAAATTTCCACCTCTACGAATTTTGCTCAAGCTTCAATCAAAAGAACAAACACCCGACAAAACGCCGTGGTGGCTGCTCTTACTCAGGCTTGGTCTAGCGGCACTTTTAATCATCGCAATTGCCCACCCGCTTTTACGAAAAGACAACAGCACAAATAAAGCTTCAGGCCCTTTGCTCTTGGTAGTTGATGATGGCTGGGCCGCCGCTAAATCTTGGCCCAAGCGCCAGCAAGCATTGCAAACAATTATTGAAGATGCGCGTGAAGCTTCCCGCCCGATTATTCTCGCAACCACAACACCGAAAGCCAACGCCGCAGATTATAAAGCTGTGTCGGCTTCCGACGCCTTAAACACAGTGCGTGCCTTGCAACCACAAGCACTCAAAACTGACCGCTTAAAATTATTGAACGAACTCAAAGCTCAGAAAATCGTAGCTGGCAGTGTGACGTGGTTGACAGATGAATTGGATGATGTGTCAGGCCAGAATTTTGCGAAGGGTCTAAATCAACTTTTCGGTCAATTGCCAACACTCTACACTCTCGACGCAAGCGACTTACCCCTCGCACTGGCGCGCCCCAAAATTGAAAATGCAGATATAAGTGTCACAGCCCTTCGAAGTGCATCCGGTCCGACGAAAGCCATCATCCAAGCGACTGCAGGCAATGGCCGCATTTTGACAGACGTTCCAGTCGATTTCGGATCTGCCACCTCGGCCACTGTAGCGCTAAGTTTACCTATCGAGTTGCGAAATGAAATTCAGAGCATCACAATTGCTGCCGAAAACAACGCCGGCGCACGGCAATTGTTGGATGATCGCTGGCGGCGCAAAACAGTGGCGGTGCAAACGAGCACAGCCCAAGAAGCGGCCCAACCCTTACTCTCGCCCCTGCATTACGTAACCAAAGCTTTCGCACCCTTTGCTGATATCGTTCAGCCCCAGTCACCCACCGAATTAAAGGCCGCACTTGAGGCTGGCCTTTCAATGTTGGTGTTGGCCGACATCGGCAAAATGCCCAAAGAATCCGAGGATCAAATTACGCCTTGGATTGAAAAAGGTGGGGTATTATTGCGCTTTTCAGGTCAACATCTCGCGGCGGCTACGGATCAACTCGTGCCCGTTAAACTGCGCGATGGCGACAGAAACTTGGGCAGCGCTTTGAGTTGGGAAACTCCGCAAACCATGCAAGCCTTCGCTGAGAAAAGCCCGTTTGCGGGAATTATAATTGACGACCGTGTGACCATTTCACGGCAAGTTTTAGCTGAACCTGAACCCGATCTTGCTGATAAAACATGGGCCAGCTTGAGCGATGGCACACCCCTCGTGACCGCTCAAAAAAAGGGCAAAGGGCTGATCGTGTTATTTCACGTAACGGCAAATGCCGATTGGTCGAACTTACCTTTGTCCGGAACATTTGTAGAAATGCTACAGCGAATTGTTGACTTGGCACCTGCCGCAGGGAGCAATGCCGGGTCCAAATCCAACGACACGACTGCGACGACTTTTAGCGCCCGCTTGGTTCTATCGGGCACCGGAGAACTAGCGTCACCTAAGACCACCATTCCACCCCTGACCACCACAGAAATTGACAGTGCCACGGTCAGCGCCAGAATTCCAGCCGGGCTCTATTCCCGTGGTGGTCAAGAGCGTGCAGTAAATCTTGATCTAACGGCCGCTGATCTCTTGCCAATTACGTCCCTGAATTTACAAAAGTTAAAACCACCAGAAACACAAAGCTTTGCGCCTCACCTATTCAGCGCTGCTGCTATACTGTTTTTGCTCGACTGCTTAGCTGCCCTCGTTTTGGGTGGCGCGTTTCGAAAAAGAATAAACACTTCTGCGTCAGCTTTACTGCTCGCACTGGTGCTTGGTGGTTTGATTTCAGTTTCCAAACCTGTGCGCGCCGATGATCAATCAGACATGCAGGCATCCTTAGAAACCCACCTTGCATACGTAAAAACCAACGACGCTGAAATTGATGCAAATAGCGAACTCGGACTAAAAGGCCTCGGCCTGATAATTTCGGATCGCACGTCTGCAGCCCTTGGCAACCCAGCAGGCATCGATATTGAAACTGATAATCTGGTTTTTTATCCCCTGCTCTACTGGCCAGTGACCGAAGCTGCCCAAGCGCCAAGCGACGCTGCTTTGCAGCGACTTGAATCATTCATGAAAAATGGTGGAACAATTTTCTTTGATCTCCGTGACAATGGCGGTGACTTTTCTTCGAGCAGCAGCACCAGTGATGCACTGCGCCGAATACTAGCGAAACTCGACATTCCACCTTTGGAACCTGTGCCTGAAAACCACGCCCTCACCAAATCATTTTATCTCATGAAAGCATTTCCGGGCCGTTATGAAGGGGGTCCATTGTGGGTGGAAACCTTGACCGCCGACACAACCACCAACACATCTGACGGTGTATCGGGCATCATCATCGGTTCGAATGACTATGCCGCTGCTTGGGCCCTCGATGATAAAGGCCAACCGCTGAATGCAATGATTCCTGGTTCCGACCGCCAGCGCGAAATGGCATTTCGCGTCGGTGTCAATATTGTGATGTATGCTCTCACGGGAAATTATAAAACCGACCAAGTGCACATCCCGGCTTTGCTCGAAAGATTGGGGCAATAACATGAGTATTGAATTCAGCCCGCTTCTGCCTTGGATCATCATTTGGATTTTTGCAGCCGTGTCTATTGTTGCAATTTCCTTTATGATTGCAAAGCGCATCAAGGGAGCCCTACTCCGAAGTTTGACAGCCGCACTTGTTTTAGCGAGCCTCACCAATCCCAATATCCGTGAAGACGAACGCCAACCTTTAACTGATATTGCAATCGTGGTGGTCGACGAAAGTCAAAGTCAATCAATCGGCAAGCGCACCGAGCAAACCCAAAATGCTGTGAGCGAATTGAAATCCCGCATTGCAGCTTTGGGCAACACCGAATTGCGCGAGGTGACTGTAAAGTCAGGCATCACATCTGAAGATGATGGAACACGGCTTTTCGCCGCTCTCAATCGTAGCCTTGCTGATATTCCAAAAGAGCGATTTGCCGGTGCCTTTTTGATAACCGACGGCCAAGTGCATGACGTGCCGCAAAATTTAAACCAACTGCAAGGTCCTATTCACAGTTTAATCTCTGGCAGTAAGTCCGAAAGTGATCGCCGCATGGTGATCGACCACAGCCCGCATTTTGGCATCGTTGGTCAAAACCAAACCCTGCAATTTCATGTCGAAGACTCAGAAAGCTCGACAGCCTATATCAGCGTGACAATTGCAATTCCGGGTGAAGCACCTAGGCTGATTGATGTTGCCCCCGGTGTTGTCAATGACGTTGAAATCCCCATCACCCATGCCGGGCAAAACCTAATCGAATTGTCAGCGGCATTAAGAGCGCGAGAACTTTCACCAAACAACAATCGCAGTGTCGCGATGATTGAAGGCATCAGAGACCGTCTGCGTGTTCTGCTTGTCTCAGGGCAGCCTCATGCGGGCGAGCGCACTTGGCGCAATTTGTTGAAAGCCGACGCTTCAGTAGACCTTGTACATTTTACTATTTTGCGACCACCAGAAAAGCAGGATGGAACACCAACGCGAGAACTTTCGCTCATAGCTTTTCCGACGCGAGAACTCTTTATCGATAAGCTCGATCAATTTGATTTGGTAATTTTTGATCGCTATCGCAGGCAAGCAATTCTGCCCGATTCCTACATTGCAAATATTGCGGACTATGTGCGTAAAGGCGGCGCGTTGTTGGTGGCGTCGGGCCCGGATTTTGCGGATGAAGACGGCTTATACAGCACGCCACTTTCTGAGGTTCTGAGCGCTGAGCCCACTGGCACAATTGTTGAAACACCTTTCAAGCCAACCCTTACTACTCAAGGCCAACGCCATCCAGTCACCCAAGATTTGCCCGGCGCCAACGGCGATAAACCAACATGGGGCCGATGGTTCCGCTTGATAGACGCAACCGTTGCCCCAGATGCTGAAACCCTCATGTCGGGGCCGGATGCAAAGCCCCTTCTGGTGCTAAACCACAGTGGCGAAGGCCGCGTAGCCCAATTGTTATCAGACCACGGCTGGTTATGGGCACGAGGCTATGAAGGTGGCGGACCACAAACAGAACTGTTGCGCCGCATGGCCCATTGGCTGATGAAAGAGCCTGATCTTGAAGAAGAAGCTTTGCTCGCCAAGCAAATGGGAACCGATGTAGTAATCGAGCGTCGCACAATGGCAGACTCTGCAAAGCCAGTCACAATTACCAATCCATCTGGAAAAACCTCGATCGTAAACCTCACTGCAAGTTCGCCCGGACTATTCACTGGCCGCATCAAAGCCGAGGAAGCAGGACTTGTGAATTTGAACGATGGCACTTTGCAAGCAGCGGCAGCAATCGGAAACGCCGACGCAAAAGAATCCCTCGAAATCATTGCAACAGAAAAAAAGCTAATGCCCGTTGCCAAAGCAACAGGCGGTGGAACGCAGTGGCTTGAAGATGGGATGCCCAACATCAGCACAGCGGCACCCGGCAAACTTTATGCTGGATCTAATTGGATGAGTATTCGGGCTAATGGCGTTTTCCGCGTAACTTCAATCAGGGAGATTTCGCTCTTTTCCACACTGCTGAGTCTGGCCCTAGCCTTGGCGTTGATGTCCGCCATGTGGTTCCGTGAAGGCCGCTGACAATTCCAGTGTGCGCTGCGGTGGCAAAACCAAGCCTTTAGCGTTCGAAAGTGCGCCGGGTTCAAGTTCCAAATACAAAAATCTTTTTGGGTCAACAGGCCCCGGCAATTGCAACAGGCCTTCTGGCAAAACTTGAAACCCAACGCGCGCATAGTAAGGCGCATCACCCACGAGCAACACTAACTTTTCGCCTTGAGCTTTGGCACGCGCCAAACCCTCGTTCATCAGAGCGCGGCCAATCCCAAGGTTTTGCCGCTGTGGATGAACCGCGAGTGGCCCCAACAATAATGCTGGCACAAAAGCAGGGCCAATCACCAACGGCCAGAAGCTCAAAGCCCCTGCCAAACCAACTTCACCATCACGCACCACAAGCGACAAGTTTGCGGCCGCATGATTACCTTCACGCAACCGATACGAAGTTTTGCTTCGCCGCGCTAAACCGAAAGTTAAATCAAGCAAGGCCTCAACAGCAGCCGCGTCAGTTTCAAGATAGTTCTGGGGAGCAAGATCAAAAGTCATTTGGGTTCAATTCTCAACTGCGCGTAAATTACACTGCTCCTTTGCAAGAGATCAGTGCGGTTCAACAAGAAGCTGAACGTCGTCGCAACCGAAGATGAGAAATTTTGATCATGAAGCCGCGATACAACCAAGTTTAGCTAGCGTCAAGCACCCTCACCACATTTCAGAAATTGGGGCAGAGTGCAAAATCTCAGCCAACCTCCGCTTGGTGCCTTTGGTAATATCCGGCGGCAAATCTTCAAGTGCAAAAAACCGAGCTTCAGCAATTTCTAAATTCGGCTTCCAATCCACCTGTTGAAAGTCACGCACAACGTAACACGCCACATGATCACCTTTAAAAACTGGCTCATTGGAAAAAATTCCATGAAGTTTAGGCCCATGACCCACTATGCCAGCCTCTTCGCGAATTTCACGAAGTGCGGCCGCTGCCATTGTTTCGCCGGGGTCAACGCCGCCACCGGGAAATGCCCAGCCCGCTGCATAAGTGTGGCGCACAAGTAAAACCTGTCTTTGATCATCCAACACAACTGTACGGGTGCCTAATGTCATGCCCCGCGTTATCCGCGCCCAGGGTTGGTGCAGAAAACGACTGGCCAAAACAAAAAATCCTGACTTTAAACCCATCGTAACCTCGCTTGTATCACTGAGCTATTCACTCTAATTGAACCCCCACAGTGCAGTACCAATCAGGCGCAAAATCTTTCCATGCTTCGAATCTTGAGAATTTTCTTTTACGCGGAAAAAACGAAACCTTGGCTGGTTTTATTTTGTTTGCTGCTAGGCGGCTTAGCAGAAGCTGCAGGTATTGGCAGCATCTTGCCAGTAGCAAGCTCCATGATGAAAGAAAACGCCGGGCCATCATCGCCGCTTGAAAATTATTTCCGTACTTTCTTAAACGCATTTGGCCTCACCCCAACCTTGGGTGTATTGTTGCTCATGTTAACGGGTTTCCTGTTGCTGCGCTCAGTCTTATTGTTTGTTGCAAGTGTTTATTCAGGTGCAGCATCGGCGCGGGTGACCATAAATTTGCGCCAACGATTGATCAAAGCTATTTTTGAAGCCCGCTGGAGTTTCTATACAGAGCAAAGTGGAGGCCGCATTGCCAATGAACTGAGCAACAACGCGGGCCGTGCAGGCGACGCCTATAATTACGCGGCAGTGGTGACATCAATGCTCGTGCAAATTTGCGTCTATATAACAGCATCGCTTTTTGTAAATTGGCGCGTAGCTCTGGCTGCACTATGTGGCGGTCTTCTAATGGCAACGGCGCAATCACATCTCGTAGCAGCAGCCCGCAAATCCGGCAACAAAGTAACCAACCGTGTGGCTGATTTCACCGCCGACATGATTGATGTGATGCATAACATCAAAGCTTTAAAATCAATGGATCGCTACGGGCCATTGGTCAATAAGCTCGGGATACAGTTGCGCAAAATTAAACGCAGTCTTCTGCAGGGCAATGCAGCACGCGCCGGCCTAACCTATGGCAACGATGCTTTAACAGCAATCTTGATTGCCATCAGCGCATATCTCGCCCACAGCTTTGGCAATGCAACGGTTCCCGAGCTCACCGTTTTAGGTTTGTTGTTCTATCAACTGATTTACAGCATTTCACGATTGCAAAAAAACGTGCAATCAGCAGCTCAAGTTGAAAGCGCCTATCTCGCTGTCGATCAGATGATCAAGAACGCAGAAGCGGCAAAAGAACCCGCGACAGGCACAGTAATGCCGCAACTCCAACACGGTTGCACATTTGAAAATGTTAGTTTTGCTCATGGCCAACAACCAACTGTGAGCAATTTAAATTTCACAATTCCAGCCAATAAAATAACGGTTCTGCAGGGCCCATCAGGAGCCGGAAAAACCACGATTATTGATCTGCTGGTCGGTTTTCACCAACCACAATCAGGTACTATAAAAATTGGCGCAGACAACCTGCAGGACGTGAACATCAAGGAATGGCGGCAATCGATCGGTTACGTTCCACAAGAATTGGTTTTATTCCATGATACAATTGAAGCCAACATTTCGCTTTATGATTCAACACTTACAGCAGCCAACGTCGGAAGAGCTTTAACAATTGCGGGTGCCAAAGAATTTTTGCAGCAGTTGCCCGATGGCCTCAACACAGATGTAGGCGAAGTGGGCGGCAAATTATCGGGCGGCCAACGGCAACGCATTTCTCTGGCGCGTGCCCTCGTCAAAAATCCGCAAATAATTATTTTCGATGAAGTGACCAGCGCTCTTGATCCTGAAACGGAAAAAGAAATTGTACGCAATATTCTTGCCTTGCGTGGCCAGTACACAATCATCGCAATTACCCACCGCCCGGCATGGACAGCTATTGCCGACAAGCTTTATAAAGTGGAAGCTGGCCACATCACTGAAGTCAAAAAATCACGGACCCCAAAACGATGAATGCCATCACAGTAAAACCGGTTTTGACAAAGGCAGATAAGTTAGCGTTTCTGCGAGTACCATTTGCAATTTATGAAAATGATAAAAACTGGGTTGCTCCGCTGTTCTTCGAGAGACTGGAACATTTGCATGAGAAAAAAAATCCGTTTTTCCAACATGCTGAAGCTCAGTTATATGTGGCCGAACAAAACGGCAAGACCGTAGGCCGAATTTCAGCGCAAATCGACCGGCTCCATCTTGAACGTTACAATGATGCCTGTGGCCAATTCGGATTTCTGGAAGCCCATGATGATCCGGCAATTTTCAAAGCGTTGTTCAATGCTGCAGAAAACTGGTTGCGCCACCGAAATATAAAAAAGGTTCAAGGGCCTTTCAGCTTTTCTATCAATGATGAGAGCGGACTGTTGGTTGATGGCTTTGACACACCACCCAACATGATGATGGGCCACGCAGCTCAGTACTATGGCAAACAGGTTGAAGCTAACGGCTTCAAAAAAACCAAAGATTTGCTCGCCTATTTACGAGATCTCAAATTGCCCGTTCCCGAAATATTTGAGAAAATCAGTGAGCGCGCAATTCAATCAGGCGACTTAAAAGTTCGTCCCATGAAAAAATCTGACATGAAAAATGAAATCAAAATCATCATGTCGATTTTCAATGACGCATGGAGCAACAATTGGAATTATGTGCCCTTCACCGAAGCTGAATTAAATATGCTTGCCACCAATCTAAAATTGCTGGTGCATAACGAGTCTGTGCAAATTGCATCGTACCGGGGCGAAGATGCGGCATTTATCGTGGCCATGCCAAATTTAAACGAATGGTTCGCTGGCCTCAACGGCAAGCTTCTGCCTCGCGGCCTGCCACGATTGATTGGCAAACTGATTACAAAGAAAGCTCGTACCTTCCGCATTCCTCTCATGGGTGTACGCAAGAAATTTCAGGACGGCATGCTGGGCGGCGCCCTTGCGGCCAGCGTGACCAAGGCCGTGTTTGACTTTCACGTGCCGCGTGGTGCCGAGGAAGTTGAACTGTCTTGGATACTGGAGGACAATCAAGGAATGCGGCACTTTATAGAAGCGTATGGCGGCAAGGTTTATAAGACATACCGTGTCTATGAAAAAAGCCTCTGACTGTACATGAAATTTTCACTTGCTCATTTTTCAGATGTTCATCTGGGGCCATTGCCCCGGGGTGCATTGACCCATCAGCCGGCTTTTAAAAAAGTGATAGGGGCAGCATCTTGGCATTTTAATCGTAGATTTTCTCACCTTCCTAAAATTGCCGAGAAAGTCCGTGCCGATATTCTTGCAGCCCGCCCAGACCACATTGCCTTCACGGGCGATCTTGTAAACATTTCTGCACACCAAGAATTTGACATTGGGCAGCTATGGCTGAAGCCTTTTGGAGCACCTGACTCACTCTCATATACGCCAGGCAACCATGATGCTTATGTGCCAGTGCCGAGGGACCAAGGCCTTGGTCAGTTCGCACCTTTTATGACCAACGAGAATCCAAAAGACTTAACATTTCCTTTCATTAGACTACGCAGAAATATCGCTCTGATCGGTCTCAACGGAGCCTGTCCACAAAGCATCTTCCGCGCGGGTGGAACCATCGGTGCAGTTCAGCTTTCAAAGCTGTCCGAAAATCTAAAGGCACTCAAGGAGCGTGGTTTTTACAGAGCTGTAATGATTCACCACCCGCCTGCGCCCGGACTTACGCATCCTGTGCGCTCGCTCTCCGATGCAGCAGAGCTTCAAAGTATTTTAAAACATGAAGGCGCCGAACTGGTCATTCACGGCCACAATCACACACGCAGCTTAAGTTATCTTGAAGGCAAGTCAGGTCGCATCCCAGTCGTTGGTGTGCCGTCGGCGTCAATGAAGCCATCATCTCATCACCAAGGTGCGGCTTGGAATTTATATGAAATAGAGCGGGTAAAAAGCCAATGGCAGACGAATTTGAAAATTCGCAAATGGGATGACGCTTTGAACTCTATGGTTGATGGTGACCAACTGGATCTGGAAACCAACACCCCATGAGCACAATCGCATCATTTTTGACACGGATGATTTTTCTACGCTTTGTCACCATTCTCGCCTGCATCACATTATTCGTGTTGACCCTTGAAGTGGTGGGTTACGTTAGCGAAATTCTAAAACTAGACACAAGCAGCGTAGCTGCAATCACGCATTATGCCGTGTGGCGCAGCCCCGGAGTTCTAGCTGTTTTCTTACCCATGAGTTTATTATTGGCCTTGTTGCTGGCCATCACCGAACTTTCATTTCGCAACGAAATGACAGCAATTTTTGCGGCCGGCATTTCCCCAGCTCGTATCATTATTATGCTTTTGCCTTTGGCCTTAGTGGTTGGCGGACTGCAATTCATTTTGCTCGACCGCGCGGTGCCAGCCACCACGCCAACTTTAAAAATCTGGGGTATTGGCGATTATGCAAAAAATAAAATCAATGTCGAAAATTCAGATCCAGTTTGGATTAGATCTGGAAATGACATTATGCGCGCGACCAAAGTAAGTAACGACGGCAAACATCTCGACGGTGTAATTATTTTTAAGCGCGATGCTCAAGGCGAGCTTAAAGAACAAATCCATGCAGCCTCAGCCGAGCAAACTGAAGGCCGCTGGCGGCTCGAAAAAGTCGTGGTCTATTATAATGGATCAGAAACACCGACCCGCCTCGACAGTTTAATTTATAGTGGCAGCTTGCGCCCCGCGGGAGCCAACCGAACGGGCGACCCCGAAGATATGACACTCGGTGAACTTGATGATTTCATTGCCAATCAAGGCTACGGCGTTCGCCCTGTCTTCGTTTACCAAACAGCTTGGCACAAAAGAATTGCCTCGCTCACCATCGCCCTTGTGATGATCATGCTTTGCATTCCCTTGGCCGCAAAGTTTCGGCGCGGGGGCGGCTTAGGACTTTTGTTTGCCTTGGGAGTGGCCCTTGGCTTTCTGTTTTTCATTTCAGATGGCATTAGCACAACACTTGGAGAACTGGGCATTGTGCCACCCCTGCTCGGCGCTTGGGCTCCGTTGTTGATTTTTGCTGCAATCGGCGTGAGTTTTATTGCGAGAACGGAACGGGTCTAATCTTCACACTGCGACTACAGTTTTAAAAACCGCGATAATCCGGTCTATTTCATCAAAACTATGGGCCGCAGAAACAGAACAGCGCAATAAGCAGAGGCGATTAGGTGTTCCCGGGGGAATGGCCATATTAACATAAACCCCGGCATCAAAAAGCGCGTTCCATTTGGCAATTGTGGTTTGTTCATCCGCGCATTTAACCGCAATAACCGGGCTCACCACATCACTGCCAGTCTCGAGGCCAAGACCCCGCAGCCCATGGAAAAGCCGTGCTGAGTTTTCCATCAGCCGCGTGCGCCGTTCTGGCTCGGCAGCCAGAATGCGTAACGCTTCAAGCGAAGTTGCAACTGATGCGGGCGATGCTGAGGCTGTGAACATATAAGGCCGCATTGCGTAGCGCAGCGTGTTGAAGAGCGGATGATTGCTGGCGCCAAACCCGCCTATGGCGCCCACACTTTTAGAAAACGTGCCGATCACAAAATCTACTTCATCTTCAAGCCCAGTCTCGTCACCAAGGCCACGCCCATGTGGTCCAATCACACCAAAGGAATGCGCATCATCAACCAATAATTGAAAATCATGTTTTTTCTTCAACGCCACAAAGTCAGCCAGCGGCGCACGATCACCTATCATCGAGTAAATGCCTTCCAACACGACAAGCCTGCCACCCTCGCCGCTGTCGGAGCGTGACAAGCGCTTATCCAGGTCAGCTGCATCGTTGTGCCTGAAGCGAACGAGTTTTGCCCCCGACAATGTGCAACCATCATAAATTGAAGAATGTGAATCGGCATCAAGATAAATCGTATCTTTTGGTCCAGCCAAGCCCGACAACATGCCAAGATTGGCCTGATAGCCAGTTGTGAAAACGATGCAGTGTTTCAAATTTAAAAACTTGGCGAGCTCATCTTCCAGTGCGGTATGCAAACTGAAGGTGCCATTAGCGATGCGTGAACCGGTGGTGCCAGTTCCAAATTCGGTCAATGCTTTTTGTCCCGCAGCGATGCAGCGCTCATCAAACGTGATGCCCATATAGTTGTTAGTACCTGCCAGAATAATTTCGCGGTTGCCCACCATGGCACGCGTGGGTGAAATCATCTGATCATTCGTGACGCCTAAAGCATTGCCTCCCATAGCAATCATGCGTTCAAAACGTTCCGCAATTACTTTGTGCTTGTCGAGTAAGTCAATCATCGTCACACCTGTGCCAGCTGTGATCGAACATAGGAAGCAAGTTCCCCAATGGTGCGAATTTCGGAGACGACGTTCATGGGAATTTCGACATCAAAATGATCTTCAACTTCCATAATGAAATCGAGCACGCCAACAGAATCGATATTCAACTCAGCAGGAATATCAGTTGCCGCGTTTAAGCTTTTTGCTTCCTTATTAAACGGCTTTAATAACGCGCAAATCTCTTCAACAATTTTATTCATCTTGTGCTCTTAGCCTCCGCTTTCAAGCGCGGCAACCACCCTTCACTGTGATACCAATCTAACGTTTCACTCAAGCCTTGCGCCAATCCAATGGCAGTTGACCGTGGCCAATTTGCACCCCGCACCACCCAGTCTTCATGATAAAGTTCACGCATTTTAGAACGATTTATCAAGCTAGGTAAACCAGTAAAAATCGAATAAAATTCAGCTGATACAGCTATCATCCGAACCAACGCTTTAGGGAGGTATGTGATATTTTTAGGAAATCCGGATTTGCTAAAACTAATGGCTGCCAATTCGGCCCAGCTGTGCCCGCCCGCCAAATCATCAACTTCAACAACGCCCTCTTTCTTGCTGTGAACAGCGTCTGCAATGATTTGAGCCAAATCAAAAACATTGATCAATGAAAAGCGAGACTTTGCTGTTCCCGGAATCAGCGCCACGCGCTTTTGCAAAGCCGCAAGCAACGGGAGAGTGGCCTTGTCACCGGGGCCATAAACGGCACACGGGCGCAAAATTAAAACTGACATTTCTTCAGACCGATTACTTAGCAAAAAATCTTCGGCTGCCCTCTTACTCGCCGCATAGGGTGAAATTTCTGGCATCCGCGCTGTGAGTGACGAAACATAAATCAAACGTTTCACCGCAGCAGTGTTTGCTGCTTCAAACACATTTTTTGTGCCCGCAAAATTAACTCTAAAAAACTCTGCTTCTGAAAGCGCAGCGATCGCTCCTGCGCCATGTATGACACACTCAGCGCCCTGCACTAATTTCGCAAGTGCTTCTGTATCATCAAGACCACCTTGAATGATTTTCACGCCCACGGGATAATTTTGTCTTTCAGGTGTGCGGACCAAAATTGATACAGTGTGTCCCGCAGAAATTAACGCTGCCAATGTTGGCTTGCCAACAAATCCAGTGGCACCCGTAAATGCAATGTGCATCGCTATTTATAATCCAAGGGCCGCATCACACCGCATAAAGCACAGTGAGTTCATTAGCCAAAAACCGGCTCCGCGCTCCGGCCCGTGATAGTTTGCCTGATGAGGTAAACGGCAAGCTGCGCGGCGCCACCAATTCGATGCGGCAATCAACGCCCGCACTTTGATGAACCAACTTTGCCACATCACGGTGCAAATTTTCTTGGATCAATGGATCCGCCGAACGACATTCAACCAGCACCACAACTTCATCGTCGCCATCTTCACCTTCAATTGCAAAGGCAGCCACTTCACCCGATTTAAGCTCCGGAAGCTGTTCGGCTGCCCATTCAATATCTTGTGGCCAGATATTGCGGCCATTGTGTAAAATCAAATCTTTGGCGCGACCGGTGATAACAATTTCGCCATTCAACAAATAACCCATATCACCAGTATCTAAAAAACCGTCGCTTCCAATAACGTCAGACGTAGCTTCCGCATTGTTGAAATACGAGTGCATCAAACTCGGACCGGACACGAAAATACGACCGATATGGCGTTCTGGCACACTGACACCAAGTTCGCTCCGAACCTCAACAAAGTGTCCGCCAATTGGCTTGCCGCAAATTGCAAAACTGCGTGAGCCATGTTCGCTATCTGTGGCAATCGCCTTCTGTTGCGTTCGAATTGCATCACGTTGAACCCGGTCAACGCGCAGTTCGCCCTCTGATTTAGCAAACGAAACGGCCAATGTTGATTCAGCCATTCCGTAACTCGGCATAAATGACGACATCTTAAATTTAGCAACGGCCAAGTGTCCCGCAAACTGCTGCAACACATCAGCCCGCACCATATCGCCGCCAATGCCCGCGATGCGCCATGCAGAAAGGTCCAGAGATACCGCCTCACCATTGATACGCCGACCAGCAAGGTCATAACCAAATGTGGGCGAGAATGAAATTGTCGAACGATTTTCCGACATCAGCTTCAACCACAATGCTGGCCTGCGGGCAAAAGCCGTTGTCGCCAAATAATCCAAACTCACTTGCGCCAGCATGGGGGCCAAGCAAAAACCAACAAGCCCCATATCGTGATAAAGCGGCAACCAAGAAAATCCACGATCGTCGGGACGAATAGCCATGCCATCCTGCAAAATGCCTTTGGCATTGGCAATAATGCTGCGTTGGGAAATCAAAACGCCTTTTGGGTCAGAAGTCGAACCCGAGGAATATTGGATATAGGCAACCTCATCGGCAGCAAAACTTTGCAACTTGGCAATTGCCTGGGGCAAGGCCTGCACATCTTCGTGGCTCATCACCATGGCCACATCGGCCAAAGCAGCAGCGGCCCGAAGCGATGAAATGCTATTCAATGGCCCAATCACTGCATGCGCATGTGCCGCCCGCAGCATTCCGGCAATCCGAGTTTCGTAAGCATCTTTGCCACCAATATACATACTGTATGGAATTGGGCACGGAACCAGCCCCGCATATTGGCACGCAAAAAATGTCACCATGAAATCAGGGCCAGTTTCTGCAACAATGGCAACACGGTCTAAGCGTTTCAGTCCTAACGATAATAACTTACGTGCAGTTGATGAAGCAAGCTTGCGCAATTCGGCATAAGACAGCACATACTCAAGCGCACCACGGCCAGAATAAAAATTCAAGCCAGTTGCACCACGCGCTGCATAATCCAATCCCTCTGTGAGGCAATCAAAAGCAGCCACAATTTGCGGAAGGTCGCGGTTGGTCGTTACTGTGCGAGAAATTTCGGTCTGCACTTTGATGTCATTCTTCACGACGAATTGGCTCAACTGACTCAAAGTATAACCTCAAAATAGAATCGCCTTCCCCAAAGCGATTCACGACTAGCATTGGGCCTGTTGCTAACAAACCCACAGGCCAAGCAGAAATCAATTGGTGTTTCAATTTATTACAGGCGCAAAAGTGCTAAAACTGTAGTTTTCCCAGATACATAGCAATTGAGAAGAGTGCCATCGCACCAAACACACAACCAGCAATCCAAACATAAAACATGTCGCGTATATTATAGGGCTGCGCAATAATTGGGGCAGGTGAACTTAATACAGTCCCTGCTTTCTCGCGTTCAACCAAACGGTGCGCCAGATAACGCGAAAGATAAGTTGCCATTTCAGGCATATTAGTCGTTTCGAAAACAGTTGTCGTGCCCGCTTGCTCGTCTTTCACCAGCCGGTAACAGCGGGGGTCAGGTTCCATGACAACAGAAGATACCAAATCAATCCACAGCCGAGGTTTAACACCCGGTTGGATGGTAAGTTGAAAAAGACTGCGGGCGTAAGAGCTTCCAGCCCACTTGTCTTGCAATGCCAGTTGCAAGTTTTCCAAACGCAGTGCTCTTGCATCGCTAAAATTCAACATGGCTTCAAGTTGCACGGCTTCTGCAAGCCTCGCTTCCTTCAAATCCACCGTGAATTGGTCGCTGGCAACCATAATTGCTTAAATTCCAATGCGTTTTGTGCCATTTCAGGCCACAAAAGGCCTAAATACAGCACCCCTTGGGAACGATGCATAAAGAGGGCCAGATTGCTTAAATGGCACAGCTCGCGGGCACAGTTGCTGTGCCAAACCAAAGCTCAAACGTGTTTGGCCGCCCTTTCGCTAAACTTCCTTCGGCGGCAGAAAGGTCTTTAACATCAACTTTCAAGCCAACATCTGTGAACAACTTCGCCAAATCTTTGCCGCGCTCCAAATCGGTTGCCATGAACACACGCAATTCATGCCCCTCGCCGCTCCACGTTGCACGCGCATATCCTGGAATAATTAATCCTGTGGAATCAGAATCGCGCATTTTCCCAATGAGCGACCTGATACAGATGCGCTGTTTTTCATCTTGGGTGTGCACAAACACCCGGCTAGGCAGGCGTTCCAAAGCTTCTCGAAATGTAACCGCCACTTTGGAGTTTGCGACGGAAGCTTTGGTTAAAGCCTGCTCCATCAAGGGAAGTAATTCTTTATCAGACGAAGAATTTGCAAAAGCCAATTGTGCGGCCACAAACTCCACCGGCACCTTGTCGTTTTTCAAAAGATATTCAAACATGGCCACACCATATTTGCGTTTTTCCGGATTTTGATCACTCACCAGATCAATCATAGTTTTGAGATCGTTCAAATTTTGCTGCCAGCGCGTGTAGTAAATCCCAGTCCCAGCCACTGACAGCGGGATCATGACTGTCGCGAGCAATTGTAATAAAGTTTCGCGAAAGGGTCTGGCAGTCGTCGTCATTATCGAATCTCCAAAAATGTTTGAAACAAGTTTAGTTCATGTCCGGTAAAACGGGCGCAAAATAAGGCGAAGCAACGGCACATCAGGCAAACCTTCAACACCCATCTTAAAATCAGCCGTGCGCGCAGTTTTGTTGGAGCTGCCAAACAATCGGTCCCAGACTGAAAGGATAGTACTATAATTAGAATCCGTATCTGTCCGTACAGCATGGTGATGCACAAAATGGATTGACGGTGTTACAATGACAAGTGAAAGCGAACGCTCCAACCAGCGCGGAATTTTTATATTTGAATGGTGAAACATTGCAGCTGCCGTGACCAAGATTTCAAACACTAAAACGCTTTGGATCGGAATTCCTAAAAGCAAAATTACGCCAGCTCGAACCAGTGATGACAAAATGACCTCTCCAAAATGGAATCGAACCGCAGAGCTCACATCAAGATTTTCATCAAGATGATGCACTTCATGGAAGCGCCACAAAAACGGAATGCGATGATTTATCCGATGCCAAAAATAAATCCAGCAATCCAGCAGCAAAAGATCAATCACCCATCCAGTCGCCCACTCCGGACGCCAGTGTAATGAAGCATTTGATGCATAAAACGTGAGCGGCACAACAATAAAGGGCGAGAGCAAAATATTGAATGCCGCAAATGAAAAGTTGCGCGTTAGCCTTTGCAATTGTGAGCGCAATATTACGGCGGGGAAAGCCCGCTCCAACACCATCAAAGTGAAGAGCAGCGTCAAGAGCATTGCAGTTTTGTAATTTAATAAATCTTGCATCATCTAGCCCGTCAAAGCGTCGTGGCGAAATCTCAACCGGTCTGGGTGAAAGGGTTTTAAGAGTGGGTCACGTTCATCGTTTAAAACTTCGTATGCTCCAAGTAATCCTATAATGGGAGCAAGGGTTACACCTGAATGTGTGACTGCAACATATAGCCCATCAACACCACTGGGGCGACCTATTGCGGGCATCCCGTCTGCAGGAGTTGGGCGGAACCCAAGTGTAAAAAAATCCATTTCCACATGTTCTGCACCGTTCAAAAATTCCTGTGCTTTTTTAAACAACACGGAAGCTGTAGCGGCAGGATGATCACCCGGCTGGGTGCCTCCAAAATCACTACCCGCAACCAATCGCCCTTCGGCAGTTTGGCGCACATGAAGTTCTGGTGCCATCACCAAGCCATTCAAAATTTTGTCGGTGGGCTTCGAATGAACCAACAAACCAGCAGGGCTTTCCATCCTCAAGTCAATGCCGAGCGGCGCAAGCAAACCCAGTGTTGCCGCACCTGCTGCAAGCACAATCTCATCAGCATAAATTTCACTTGCTTCTGTTTTCACTCCGGTAACGCGACCGCCACTCTTGATCAATCCTGTCACCGTCGAATTCAAAACGACCTCTGCGCCCATAGTCTGAGCAGCGCTCAAAAAACCGCGTGCCGCCGCAACGGGTTCAATGCATCCTTCACATTCGGCATAAGCGGCAACCGACGGCGCGTGCTTTAACGTTGGCTCAATCAACAGCGCATCATCGCCATCAACCCTTCGGATGGAATATCCAATTTGCTGGTGGTGAGCGATATATGTTTGCAATTCGTCTGAAGGCAAATCCCACAAAAGCCCGCCACACCAATTAACAGCCAAGTCCGAATGCACGCCAGACAGCGTCCGCCAGTGTTCCATGGCGCGCATTCTGAGCTTCACATAATCTGGTGAGTTTCCCCAGCTGGCGTTAATCCAAGCCCATGAATTTGCCGTGGCCAACCCACCCGAAGTTGAGCTGCCATCAACCACAATAACGTGAGCGCCAGATTTGGCCAAATGATAAGCCAGCGAAGCACCAATAATGCCCGCGCCAATGACGATAATTTTCTTTGCCATGGGAAATCATAGCATAATGCAATGTGAAATAAATGGTGGCGAGAGCGCGAATTGGTCACAACCCACGGCCTTGTTCCACATTCGTGCGGTGGCGTGATGCCTGCCTATCGGAGTTCAGATGAGGCGGACGTGCGCAACGCCATTGTTGCTAAACTTAGGTCATTAAGGCCGAAAGCGCGCATCATTCATGAAATTAATGATGGCGGAAGCAACAGATTTGACCTTCTGGCAGTTACTGAAACTGAAATTATAGCCTGTGAGATCAAGTCTAAAAAGGACACACTTGATTTATTTCCCGCTCAACAAAAAGCAATGAACGCGATGGCGCATCAAACCATAGTTGGCTTTCACGAAAAGCATTCCGAGGGGATAAAGGGCATTGCAAAATTTACAACAAAGCAGTGGGCTTTTCCAGAGCCGGATGGCGATTGGTTTTGTAAATGGAACCTTGACACAGAGTCGCTGCAGACCACCGTGCCGCCCGCTGCTTTAAATGCAATTTGGAAAGACGAACTTTTGCAAATGTGTAGCCGATTTCGCATTAGCGCCACTTCCCGCTCTCGATGCACAGATATGCGGCGTGATCTGGCGTGGTTTTTGACGGGCAAGGAGTTGACCTTGGGGGTGTGCGCCGCGCTTCGAACCAGAAACTGCGTCGAAGCCGACCCACCTATTCCTGACAGTGAAAAGCAGGTGGCGTGATGCAGGCATGTACTACTCCGGCATTATGTATTAAGCGCACCAAGTGGGCGGTGTACTATGATTGATATTTTCCACAGTGGGACTCCACTTGCGGCCAAAAATGCGGCAAGGTGGACAACATGTTTACAACGAGAAAAGTCTTTAGAAGGCTTATTTCAGCCATTGCTCTGCTTCTGGTTTTTCCAGTACTTAGCGAATTTTTCATTGAGTGGGCGCGTGAAATGGGGTGGTTTGAATCGCCGTCTCATCGTGTTAGTGAAATGATTGGGTTTGTGGAGAGCATCCATTCCAGCCCTTATTTTCCTATGTTCACTGCATTTGCAGGGGCTGCCGTCGCTTTATGGCTTGATAGCTGGCTAAGAGTCCAAGAACAAAAAGTAAAAATGACGGCGTTAAATTCTGATGGCAGAAGAACACTCTTGCCTGTTAAGGCTCCCCCAGACATCGAAACTCTAATAAAAAAAATTACTGAACCAGTCACCGATATAGAAGTCATCCCACCTAAAATGCCCGTTGGAGGCTGGCAGAAGTATTACAAAACACGGCAACATCTCAAAATATATGAGGCCGCTTGCCTTTTGAGTGATGTCGCCCCTCAAAAACCTCTGCCCTTAGGTCTTCCAACTGGCTATTCAGATGAAATAATGGATGCGATTAGAATTGGGAAGATTCCACATGACTTTGGCGCACCTCCTATGATGGTTATCGTGTCTGCAAATGTCTCGACGGGATCAAACACTGCTATAAGAAATTGGAAATACAATCAGGTCACTGACACATTAATTATTGATCGATCTGACTTAATAAAATATTTCAATACGTTAGGCAAATGGAAAGCTGTGAAAAAGTTGGGAGGTAAAATTATAACCGCACCTCCACCACGCCAATCGCCTCCAAACACTGCAACAGAAAAGCAGTAGTGAATCCACCGCGGCTGATCTTATTGTTTAAATTGCGTTCTGTCTCATGAATTCCCATGGCTTCGAGTTTTTCAGCTAACTGGGCGTAAGTTACGCCCTTGCGCTTCAGTTCTCCCTTCAAAAGGTTCTTTGCCCGTGCCTCATATTCCAGGTTCACGGGGTTTAGCTTGCGCGTTGTTTCAGTCATTATGGGCCTAATTAAATATTCATCATATACGATGATATAAACCCTTGTATTTGGTTATTCAAGTATCTACATACAGTGAATAATATCACTGGATACGATGACAATGCAACACTTCCTTCTCTCAGCCGCCGCCCGGACACTCAGCCTCAAGGCTGTGTTCCGCATGGGCGAAGACACGGCTTATCAGACCTTCTGCCAGTTGCGCTGGCCTGAAACGGAAGGCGAGGCCGTGTGCCCGCGTTGCGGCTGCACCGAAAGCTACAGCATTGCCACCCGTCGCAAGTTCAAGTGCGTTGCCTGCCATCACCAGTTCAGCGTCACCAGCGGCACGATCTTTGCCTCACGCAAGCTGTCTTTCACTGACTTGCTCGCCGCCATTGCGATCTTCGTGAACGGCGCAAAGGGCGTTTCTGCGCTGCAAGTCAGCCGTGACCTGGACGTGCAATACAAGACCGCGTTCGTCCTTTCGCACAAGCTGCGCGAGGCAATGGCGCTTGAGCAGGCCAACGCACAGTTGAACGGGATCGTGGAAATCGACGGCGCGTATTTCGGCGGCTATGTGAAGCCGGAAAACCGGAAAGAGGATCGCAAGGACCGCCGCCTGAAAGCAAACACTTCTGGCAAGCGCGAATGCGTTGTCGTGATGCGTGAGCGCCGGGGCCGGTCACTGACTTTCGTTGTCGCCAATGAGGGCGATGCGGTTCCCTTCGTCCGCGATCATGTCGGCACGCT
>JANOXS010000122.1:0-46404 GCA_031418535.1 Hyphomicrobiales bacterium
TGCGCCTATTGTGGCGTAGGCTGTTCGTTCAAAGCTGAAATGAAGGGCGACGACGTAATTCGCATGGTGCCTTATAAAGATGGCGGCGCCAATGAAGGTCACTCCTGCGTCAAGGGCCGCTTTGCCTGGGGCTATGCCACACACAAAGACCGCATCACATCACCAATGATCCGTGTACGGATTACTGACCCTTGGAAGGAAGTAAGCTGGGAAGAAGCCATTGCTCATGCAGCCAGCGGATTTAAATCTGTTCAGACAAAATATGGTCGTGGTTCAATTGGCGGCATCACATCATCACGCTGCACAAATGAAGAAGTTTATGTTGTTCAGAAAATGATCCGTGCTGCATTCAACAATAACAATGTTGATACATGCGCCCGAGTTTGCCATTCGCCGACAGGATATGGATTATCCAAAACGTTTGGCACGTCAGCTGGTACGCAAGACTTTAAATCGGTCGCCAAGGCTGATGTGATTTTGATTATCGGTGCCAACCCTACGGATGGTCATCCGGTGTTTGCATCGCGCATGAAGAAGCGGTTGCGCCAAGGTGCAAAATTGATCGTGGCCGATCCGCGCCGCACAGACTCTGTGCGCTCGCCGCATGTGGAAGCGCAATTCCATTTGCAACTTCGCCCCGGCACTAACGTGGCGATCATCAATGCCTTGGCCCATGTGATTGTGACTGAAGGCCTTGAAGCCAAGAACTTCATTGCTGAACGTTGTGACACGAGTGAATTTGCGCGGTGGACAGAATTCATCCGTGAACAGAGGAATTCTCCGGAAGCTCTGGAAACAGTCTCCGGCGTTCCAGCCGACGAAATTCGCGGTGCTGCACGTTTGTTCGCAACGGGCGGCAATGGTGCGATCTATTATGGCTTGGGTGTCACTGAACATAGCCAAGGCTCGACCATGGTGATGGGCATGGCTAACTTGGCAATGCTTACTGGTAACATTGGCCGCGAAGGCGTTGGTGTTAATCCACTTCGGGGTCAAAACAATGTGCAAGGCGCATGCGATATGGGTTCGTTCCCGCATGAGCTTCCGGGTTACCGTCATATTTCAGACGACACTGTGCGCAACTTGTTCAACGAGGTTTGGAACACTGAACTAGATAACGAACCGGGCCTTCGTATTCCAAACATGTTAAGTGCTGCGGTTGAGGGCACATTCCGCGGCATCTTCGTTCAAGGCGAAGACATTGCGCAGTCTGACCCGAACACTAAGCATGTGACGGCTGCACTAGAAAATATGGAAATGGTTGTTGTTCAAGATTTGTTCTTGAATGAAACAGCGGCCTTCGCCCATGTGTTCTTGCCGGGCACGTCGTTCTTGGAAAAGGATGGTACGTTTACCAACGCCGAACGCCGCATCAACCGTGTGCGCCAAGTGAAAGCGCCGATGCAAGCCAAGCATGAATGGCAAATCGTGTGTGATCTCGCGCAGGCCATGGGTTATCCAATGGCTTACAATAATGCCGCAGAAATTATGGACGAGATTGCGTTGCTCACACCCACTTTCAGGGGCGTATCCTTTGCCAAGCTTGATGAGATGGGTTCGATCCAGTGGCCGTGTAATGATAAGGCTCCGGAAGGAACACCTCTCATGCATGTGGGCGGGTTCGTTCGTGGCAAGGGCCGGTTTATGATCACCGAATATGTGCCAACGCCTGAGCGCACCAACCGCGAGTTCCCGTTGATCCTCACAACGGGCCGTATTCTGTCGCAATATAATGTGGGAGCGCAAACACGGCGCACGGAGAATTCTACGTGGCATCCTGAAGATGTTTTAGAAATTCATCCGCATGATGCTGAAGTGCGTGGCATTAAAGATGGCGCGATGATTTCCCTCGCCAGCCGCATTGGTGGAACAACGCTTCGCGCATTGATCACCGAGCGGATGCCACAAGGCGTGATCTACACCACGTTCCATCATCCAGTGACGGGTGCCAACGTGATCACCACGGAATATTCCGATTGGGCCACCAATTGCCCAGAGTATAAAGTGACGGCCGTTCAAGTCACACTTTCCAATCAACCAAGTGATTGGCAAAAAGATTGGGAAACCCGCGAGGAAGAAAACAAGCGGGTTGCGGCGGAGTGATTCACTCCCGACCTCAACCCTCTCCCCTTGCGGGAGAGGGTGGCGAGCCCTTGCGAGCCGGGAGAGGGGCTGGGCCGCGTCCCCTCTCCCGCTTCGCTGACGCTCAGATCCCTCTCCCGCAAGGGGAGAGGGGTGAACTATGCAGTGTTCCCATCGTTGGAACCATCGCTGGCACACCAACCACATGGTTTCTCCCAGAAGAAGTTCCTGTTGCCCTGCTCATCAACTCTGCGTCCTATGCCGTGATGATGGCGACACCTGCTGATCTTGAAGACTTTGCAATTGGCTTTGCGTTGTCGGAAGGTCTGGTTGCTCATGCTTCGCATATTCGCAATGTTTTGACGATGCCGTCGGGTGAAGGCTTTTCTGTTGATCTGGCAATTGAAGAAAATAATTTAATCCGTGAACGGATGATTGCGCGAACACTTGAGGGTCGTGTCGGGTGTGGGTTATGCGGTATTGAAGAGATGGCCGATGCCATTCGGATGCCAAACCAGAAGCTACGTGCTTTGCCGCTAAATGCTGTCGCAATAACCAAAGCGTTTGATGCCCTGCCCACTCACCAACCGATGAACGAACTTAACCGCACGGTTCATGCGGCGGCATTTTGCTCCGTAGGCGGATCAATTTTGTTGGCGCGAGAAGATGTGGGCCGTCACAATGCGTTGGATAAGCTGATTGGTGCCATGGCGCGAACGCAAACAAAACCTGATGGCTTTGTGCTTATGTCATCGCGGTGCAGTTTCGAATTGGTGCAAAAATGTGCCATGGTGGGCATTGGCGCATTAGCCACAATTTCGGCACCCACGGCCCTTGCTTTGAAGCTGGCCAAACAGGCCGGACTGCATTTGGCCTCGCTTTCAAAGGCGGGCGTTATGATTTTTGATGGAGAGTTAAATGGAAACGCGTGACATGGTGCGCATGGCCAATCAAATGGCTGATTTCTTTAAATCTTACGGTGCTGAAGAGGGCACCAAGGAACTGGCTGCCCATATCAATAATTTCTGGGAACCGCGGATGCGCACCCAATTTTTTGAATATTTGGCCAGTGGTGGCAATGAGTTTGAACCTATGGTGATGGCAGCTGCAGCACAGGTGCGAAAAGTAAAAATTTGATTATTTGGTTTTTCGTTTTGCTTTTGGCAATTTCCAAATGTGGTGCACTAACTCTTCGATGCTGATGCCCTCTTCTGTGTAGGCTTCATCCTCAACTGAGATTCCGGCTTGGCGCACGGTTTCGGGCGTGCCTGAAACAAGTGGGTGCCACCAAGCCAAACCGAGGCCTTCATTCAAACGGCGATAGGCGCAAGACTCCGGAAGCCAACCTAATTCAGGCACGTTTTTTGCTGTGAGGGTTACGCAGTCGGGCACAATCTTTGCGCGGTTGCTATAATCCGTACACTGACAAGTTCCGATGTCGAGAAGTTTACAGGCTGCACGGGTGTAGAGAAATTCTCCGGTGTCTTCATCTTCAAGTTTGTTCAAGCAGCAGCGGCCGCAGCCATCGCACAGGCTTTCCCATTCAGCCTTGGTCATTTCGGCCAACGTTTTAGTTTTCCAGAAGGGCTCGGTCATAATGCCCTTACTGCACTACTTCACCATGTAATGAAAGATCCAAGCCATTGACTTCATCTTCCAGCGAAACACGGAGGCCGACGAATTTCTCAATTGCCCACAGTATTGCAAAGCTCACGAGTCCACACCAAGCGGCCACGATTACAGCGCCTTGAATTTGGATCACCAATTGCCCAGCACTGCTTTCTATGAGTCCCGCAGTGCCGCCCCAGCTTTGACTGCCAAACACGCCGATGCCGATAACGCCAACAAAGCCGCCGATGCCGTGCACGCCAAAGACATCAAGTGAATCGTCATAACCAAATTTGCGCTTCAGGCTGGTGGCCCCATAAAGGCAGGCGGCCCCAGCAAGTGCTCCAATTGCAACAGCACCCATTGGGGAGACATAAGCGCAAGCTGGCGTGATTGCGACAAGGCCCGCAACCGCGCCAGAAATTATGCCAAGAACGCTGGGGCGTTTATGTAAATACCACTCGATTGCCATCCATGCCAGCGCGGCGGCTGCTCCGGCGATCTGCGTGTTGGCCAAGGCGAAGGCTGCCGTGGCATTGGCCGCCAGCGCTGATCCGCCGTTGAAGCCTAACCAACCAACCCAAAGCAGAGAGGCACCTGTGACCGAAAGGATAAGATTATGCGGGATCATGGCTTCCTGCGGGAAGCCTTTGCGTTTGCCCAGCATGATGGCAGCCACAAGACCCGCAACCCCTGAATTGATTTCAACAACACTGCCGCCTGCAAAATCCAAGAAACCCATTTTCGCGAGAAAGCCTCCGCCCCAAACCCAATGCGCCACAGGCACATAGACCAGCATCAACCACGCGCCCAAAAACCATAGCAGTGCTGAAAATTTCATGCGATCAGCAAATGCTCCGCAGATGACAGCAGGCGTGATGATTGCGAAACTCATCTGAAATACCATGAAGAGAGTTTCAGGAATTGTACCGGTGACTGACTCTTTCGTCAGTGTACTGAGGAATAATTTTTGGGTGTCACCCAGCCAAGCGCCCTGCCCGCTAAATGAAAGTGAATAACCCGCGATTACCCACAGCAGCGTTACCAAACAACAGGCGGCGAAACTTTGCATTAAAGTTGAGAGCACGTTTTTCTTCCGAACGAGGCCACCATAAAAAAGAGCCAGGCCCGGAATTGTCATCAACAACACAAGGCAAGTGGCAGCAAGAACCCACGCGGTGTCACCCGAATTTACCATTTTATAATATCCCCATTCCCGTAACGCTCAATTTTAGAGCGTTTTGCTGAATTCTTGAGCAAGTTTTGTGCCAATTAAACGCTAAACTTAAGTTGTTGAAATATAATTGTTTAAATGAAATCCATTTACGATTACCTGCATGTAGCCTGAATTTTGTGCAATTCACCGCATGGCGGTGCTTAATTTTCAACACCAGGCCACTCGTTCTTCACCGCAGTTTTGTCGAAATTGGCCGTCATCTTGCATCAGCTGCACATTGGGCTTAATGCCGGAGCAACTTGAGTTTTTAGACAGACTGTGAAAAATCTTCCTACCCGCAACAAACTTTATCGTTGGATTTGGACTGGTGACTCTTATGTGAGTTCCGGTCTTTTTGAAGTGTGGGATTCTCTCAAGCGCGCAGGGTCGGCGTATTCATCTTTTTTATACAGGTGGTTTCGCATTTCGGGCGTGAAGCGAATTCTTGTCGATCTGGTCGACGACTTTTTTACATTTGGCGTGGTCACTGCATTTGCGTTGCTGGCCTTTGCCGTGCCACCGTTTTCTGGCACGGGCGATGTGTGGAACAGGGGCCGTGAATATGCCGTCACGTTCACAGACCGCGACGGCAACATCATCGGGCGGCGCGGCATCCGGCAAGATGACGCTATTCCCTTAGATGAAATTCCGCCTTCGCTCATCAAAGCCGTTCTCGCCACAGAAGATGCACGCTTCTATGACCATTTTGGCGTAGACGTGATTGGCACCATGCGGGCGATCGTCAGCAACTTCAGAGCCAATGGCGTGAAGCAAGGTGGCTCTTCGATCACGCAGCAGGTTGCCAAGAACCTGTTTCTATCACCTGAAAAAACCATTCGGCGTAAAGTGAACGAAGCGTTCTTATCCATGTGGATTGAAGCGCGCCTTACAAAAAATGAAATTCTAAAACTCTATCTTGATCGCTCTTATATGGGTGGCGGAAACTATGGGGTTGAAGCGGCCTCGCAATTTTATTTTGGAAAATCAGTGCGCGATATAGATATGTCAGAATCGGCAATTCTCGCAGGTCTGTTCAAAGCGCCAACGCAATATGCGCCTCATAAAAATCTGGAAGCTTCGCTCGCTCGGTCCAATGTGGTTTTGTACCGTATGTTGGATGCAGGCTTCATCACGCAAGGCGAACTGGTGCAGGCCAAACGCACACCACCGCAAATTGTTCAACAGAGTATTTCATCGAGCCCCAATTGGTTTTTGGATTATGCGTTTCAAGACACTCTGGATGTGATGGATCGTCAGGGTCTTAAAGGCGAATATGTGATCGAAGTGAAAACGACGATCGATAGTAAACTCCAAGATGCCAGCCAAGCCATTTTAAATGATGTGGTCGACAGCCAAGGACCAGACGGCAATTTCAGCCAAGCCTCATCAGTCACCATGGCACCAGATGGTGCCGTGAAGGCCATTGTTGGCGGGCGCGAATATGAAGACAGCCAATTCAACCGTGCAGTCATGGCAAAACGCCAGGTTGGCTCGTCTTTCAAACCGTTTGTTTATCTGACGGCTTTAGAACATGGCTATACGCGCGACACCAAAGTTCAAGACGGAACAGCCTGCGTTGGCAATTGGTGTGTGCACAATTACAATGCTGAGTCATTTGGGACTGTGCCTTTGTGGAATGCGCTCGCTCATTCAATCAACACTGTAGCCGTAAAATTGATGATTGAAGTCGGGCGCAAGACAGTTGAGGCCACGGCTCACCGCGTTGGTATTACTGGATTTATTGATCCCTACCCCACAATGGCAATTGGCACCAGCGCCCTCACTTTGATTGATATAACCACCGGCTATGCCACTTTGGCAGCAGGCGGAAAATTGGCCCGTCCCTATGCCGTGCTTGAAATTCATAAGCCAAATGGTGAACTTCTTTACAATCACGCGACAAATGAAAAAGATGCCGAGCAGGTGGACCCTTTCGACAAAGTGGCCGAGCTGAATTCCATGATGCATGATGTGGTGATGTCAGGCACAGCAACGCGGGCGCAATTGGGCTATGCTCCCGTTGCTGGAAAAACCGGAACCAATGCCAATTATCGCGACGCGTGGTTTTTGGGCTTTACGGCTCACAACGTGACGGGTGTGTGGGTTGGCAATGACGATAACACTTCTATGAGCGGAACAAAGGCGAATGCCATAACAGGTGGCCGCGTTCCGGCGCCAGCTTGGAAACGCATTATGGACGTGGCAGAATTTGGCCTCACACCCGAAGGCATACCGGGAGTTCCGCTCGACGATAGTTATACGCCACCTCTCACTGTCAGCCCTGAAATCTTACCAACTGTGGCTGGTGCAGCAGCACCGGTCGATGCAATCGCGGCAATCGCGGAAGGCGATGATAGTTCTGCAGGAGCTGAAGTTGTGGATGGCAGCGCCAAGGATATTTTAGACGGAATGTTTAACCTGTTTCAAAATGAAAACCCAGTTACGCCACAACCAAAACCGAACAAAACCATTGTTCCGGTTAAGACCGTCAGTCGCCCCCTCATTTTGCCAAAAGCCAACACCCAAGTGGTCAACAATGTCAGCTTCTTCGATAAATTATTCAACCGTCCGAAAAAGAAGAAAAAGCAAAAGCGTAAAACTCTTTTTAGCAATTGAGGTGCACATCACAAGTTTTTCACTATTTGTTTTGAAGTTGCGTTATGGTCTGCATACGATCCGTGTTGGGGGACTATGGGCATTTTAAATTCAGGATTGGGGCATGTTGTGGTTGGCGCCGCCTTGGGCCTCGCCAGCGCTGTTTATTCTCTCGATGGATTTGGTCTCAAAGCCGTTGCTGAAAACACCGGTTGGCAAGAGTGGAGCCTGTCGCCGGGTGATCGACTTCAGCCTTATGGGTTGGGCCATTTCTTAAGTTCAGGCAAGGTGCCTACCCCAAGTTCAACACGCTACTTTGTCAGAAGTTTAGACGACGACGGAAATAGTTTGCGCGGCGAATGTATTGTGCTTGTGTCTGGGCCAACGATTGCTTCGCGCTGGTGGTCAATTTCAGCTGGTGACGCTGGTGATGTAACGGCTGAAGCGGTGCTTTCGGCAGGCCAAGCCATGTTGGAGCCAGACGGCAATTTGAAGGTGGGCATTTCGCGACAACCGATTGCTGGAAACTGGCTTAAGCCAGATACCTCTGGCAATTACACACTGGTTTATGTGGTTAGCGAGCCTGATAAAGGCGTTGATATAAAGTTGCCCACCGTCAAAAAGGGCGGCTGCTGATGGGACGCTTGTTGTGGCTTATCACTGTTGGTTTAGTCGCTGTCGCAACGCATATTTCGTATATCTTGTTTGCGCCGGGTTATTTGTTTGAACGTCAAATATATTTGAGTACCGATGGCAAGCCGAATAATACTTTTTTTGTTTTAGCCCCCGAAAAGCAGGCCGCCCTTGTGCCAACATCGACAGCACAAGATGTGGTGGGGATTTGTAAATATGATTTGCAAAGTGGGCATTTGGTGCTTTCAGCAAATTTGCCGAAGTCATATTGGACCATGTCGATCTACACGCAATCTGGAAAACAGGTTTATGCGCTTGATGACGTGCAGGCAGGAAGCAGTGCAATTTCCATTGAACTCTCCCAATCAAAATCTTTTATTGAGCAAATTTTTTCGGCGGCCACGTCCTCAGCAGATGGCGAAGACCAAGGACAAATTGAAGACTTGGGGTGGAGAGTTGAAACCACTGAGCGCCGCGGTTTAGCGATTGTGTGGATTCCGCTGTCTGATCAATTGATGCGGCCACGGGTTGAAAGCATTATCAAAGAAAGTCGCTGCGCTGCGAAGATAAAAGGCTAAATTCAGTCCAAGGCTTCAGCGATGGCTTGATTTGACCCGGAAGCGCGGCGGTGGCTATTTTTGGGAACAAAGGCTTTATGATCATCTTTTAAACGCTCAAAACGCACGCCCGGAAAAATGATAATTTCGGCAGGCCCCCGCGCAAAAACATCTGGAACACGATCCAGCTTTTTCAACGAAAACTCTAATACGGTGGCCATTCCGAAATCCCTTTGTTTGGCGTCATGCGACCAGACTAAAGACGGACATGGTTAAGAATCTTCTAATGTCTAAAATTTTTCTATCGCAAGACCAGCGTAGCCTGAGCGGTCTTCAATTTCGATCTCCCACACATCCGGATCCGATTTACGCCTTCTCTGCAGGAGAGCTTCAACTTCTTGCAAACTTGATGGCTGCGCAAACTCTAAAACAAAGCGACGCTCGCCCAACACATCAATGGCTGCACCAGGCGCTGGACCGAGCAAATCATATGTGCCGTTCAAATGATTGATCACCACAAAAACGGCACCTGCTTCTGTAGCTCCTGTGCGCAACACCGCGCCATAAAGGCCTTGAACTTGACAGCGGCGCAACACCGCATGAACCCAGATTTCTGATTTTAAGCGCATGAAGTCTTTTGCGCGTTGCTTCGAGTTATTTCAATTGTTGATCGAAATTTTCTTCGGCGTGGTTTTGCTGAGGCTGGTCAGCAAAGTGCTATCCACTTCACCTTCCATGGCCAAACCATTGTCCATCTCATATTGTAAAATAGCAGCATGGGTCGCATCATCCATTTCGCCAGATGGTTCACCCAGATCATAACCCAAATTGGCCAAGGACATTTGCGCCCGCAAAATGGCCTGACGTTTATTTTGCTTTAACGTGGCAACCGCTTCCACCTGCTTGATTTTGATCGGCGCTGCAACTGCTGTGGTTTCAACTGTGGTCGGTGCAACACTGCCAGTGAATTCGGCAGCAGCTTTAATTTTGCGGGTATAGCGAATATGATTAACCAGCTGCGGGCTGACCTCGCCCGTTAAGCTCAATCCATTTTCTTGCTGATAGTTTTGGATCGCTTGGGCGGTCCGCTGACCCATCACACCGTCTACCATGCCTTTATAGTGGCCCGTGGCTAAAAGCTCGCGCTGCACATCTTCAACCGTGGCATCATATTTAAATACCACCGTATTCGACGATGTTTGCGGAACTGAAATTTGCATCCGGGTTGTGGCTTGCGGGGAAGCTAAAGCAAATGTTCCGGCGGCTGGACCTGTAGTTAAACCATTATAGATGATCATGGCGCTGAGCACAGCCGCCGTTGTGAACAAGAGCACTGAAACAGGTTTCAGCTTCCGTTCATCATCATCCAACACGTCACGCATACTTCATTTCCAAACTGAACACTCAAACTCTAGAATACAGTGATGCAGGATTTTGGTTAACAGCGTCTTTCAAGCCCAAGTATCGCATTTGAATTGCTCATATAAATAGCGGTCCAATTTCCACATGGTTAATGAAACCTTAATGACATCACTCAAATCCCCACGCCCATATTGACGGGACTTCAATCGAACTTTGGTATCGTTGAGCAGGATGAATACGGAAAGTTGGGAACCGTTATGGGACTATATCGAAAACTGTTCGTGGTTGGGGCTTTGTTTGCATTGCCATCGCCACCACAATTGGCACAGGATGCCGGCAGTCAAGCCAATTCACTGGTGAGCTGGAATTATATTTCAGCAGCAGCTGAAACCGTTTCAGACTTCAAAGGATTTTGTGAACGCAAACCGCAGGTTTGTGTGACAGCCCAATATCTCGCGACGAGTTTAGAAGGCAAAGCCAAGTATAGTGCTAAACTGGTTTATGAGTGGGCCAACGAATCTGGGTCAGCAACAATTTCTCGGCTCCCTGCGAATTTAGCAAAGAACAACAAGGCTGACCCTCTCGCCACAAGTAGCGTGGGCTCTGATGTCGCATCAGCAACAACAAGTTCCTCGACATTAGGACTTGAAGATTTGATTCCTGAATGGCGCGGCACTTTGCAACCCGAAAAAGGTTGAGTTCAGAACCTGCTGCCCCTATCTGTCTGGCATGACCACTACGACCATTGACGACCTCGTTTCTGATTTTGAAATGCTTGACGACTGGGAAGAGCGCTATCGCCATGTGATTGAACTTGGCCGCGCTCTGCCTGTTATGGATGATGCACTCAAGTCGCCTGCAACTAAAGTGAATGGCTGCGCCAGTCAGGTTTGGATTTTCTCAACATTGACTTCTGATGGCAAGCTACATCTGCAAGGCGACAGCGATGCCTTGATTGTCAAAGGCCTGATTGCCATTGCCTTCCTGATTTTTGAACCTCTCACCCTTGATGAAATAAAATCCGTTGACGCCCAGGCGCTGTTTGCAAAACTTGGGTTGAAAGACCATCTCACGCCGCAGCGTTCCAATGGTCTTGCCTCAATGGTTGCCCGCATTAAAGCTGATGCGGCACGGGGTTTGCAGACTTCGTAATGGCAGGACGGTAATCATCCAAAGCCCATTGCACCACGCTGGCATTTTTGGGCGGGGCATGGTGTTTTATAAAACCATAGTGCCGCGCTAACCTCGTTAGACCAAGTGCCAAGACCGCTTTGCCGCTGCGGGCGGGCAGGCTCAATATTTTTTCAGCGTGCTCAAAACCGGAAGCCACGCAACACACCTGATAGAGCACGCCCGATAATTCTGGCCCTACGGACGCAAAAGCATGTTGCAGTCTTTGCCGCGCCGCAATGGCATTATCATTGAGCCGTGCAATGCTGTTGTCGCTCTGTTGCCAATGGCGGCCACCTGAACCTGATGATTCCGAATAAGCCGATGTAACCCGCTGTGAAAAATGCGCGCGTTCAAAATCAGCCCGCAGTTTCTCACCTGCTTTGAATTGATCGGCATCAATGTAGGCTTTGCCGCCTGTGCTCTTTCCGAGAAACAAACGCAGCAAAGGGCTTTCGGCAGCTATGGTATCAATTGAATTTTCGAAATCAGACATTGGCTTTCTCCTCACTTTGGAGGCAGCATATTTATTCCTAAATAAGAAATCAATACTTAAATAGGACTTTATGCAGAAGCCAATAAAAGATGCGCTTCTAATCTTTCGCTGGCGGGAATGAAGCTATCATAACACAGCAGCATGGATACACTTGAGCCTGCCTGACAGGCCAGCGGCAGCTTGAGCCAGTATTGCACCAAGTGTTCTTTATGGTTGCGCGGTGCTTTCAAAACACCTTGGATGGGCAAGCCGCTTTCAATCGCGCGGCGGTATGACGCCATCCAATAATCACGCTTGTCGCCCCAATCCAACGCATCAATTTCCTGACCCGTAATTTCGCGATCATAAATCTCACGGAGTTTTGTTCCAGCCAAGCGCACGCGGCATTTTTCAATGTCGCTGCTCACATCAATCAGGCTCAAGCCTGGTAAAATGCGCGGGATCGCCGACGGGTTGATATCGGCACGCGTGGGCATTTTGCGACCAGCTGCGATGTGCAACCAGTAGTCATAGAGTTGTCGCTGTTCAGGCAAAATCAATTGCGCCCGAAATGCGCTTCCTTCTACTTGCTTATTCACTGCCGCCCCTATCGCCCAATCGAATCAGCACTTCACACTGATGCAATCGTTATGAATCCGTAAATACTGATCCGCAAGAGTCGTTGAATCAAAAATACAAAATATTTTTTGATGGCGCCTAATTTAGAGGTGCGTAGGGACCCGATTGCAAAGCAGACCAATCCCAATAGGTAAGCAGGATTCGCGCTTTGTTGAACGAAAGTGAATCAAACAAGGCCTGCAATTCTTCGGGGTCGCGGGCCGGATCTAAGATCGTCGTCACAGCATCTGCCAAAATTTTAGACGCCACCGAACGCGGAATGCCCACTGCCTTTAACAAAGCGGCAAGTGGATCGCCCTGATTATCTGTCAGAATGCGCGCAGCCGTTATTTGATCAATCTTTGCGCATTCTGCAAGCTGTGCGGAGGCTTCTTCTAAATTGTCTTCGGCAGCCAATTGCAATGCCTGCATCACCAGTTCCGGATCAGGAAACGCATTTGCTTCGCTCTGGTCATCCAGCGTAATTTTCAAAATTTTGGTGAGTGTTTCTGAGTCCGTCAAAAAGCGGCTCAGCAAATATCGGCGCAACTGGGCTGGTGCTGCCCAAAACAAATCAAAAGCAAATGGCACAGGCAAATCAGTCCGCGTGCACAATGGAGCCAAAAGCTCGTCATGTACGCTTGCGAATTTCACAAGTTCAATAAAACTCTCGTGGGCAATTTCAGCGTTCATGTTGCGCACCAATGTCAACACCACTGATGGGTCTGCGGTCTGAATTAAACTCGCAGAGATGGCCCTGCTAATTTTGCGACGACGGGCCATCATGCGGCGCTTGTCCGCAAGACCCTCGTTGATGACGCTGATCAGTGTTTCGTCACTGATGTGCGAGCAGTCTTCGAGAAGTGGGCCGGAAACTTCCACGCGCTGATCAGCAATCAGTTTAGCAACGATCAATTGTGGGGGCTGTTCCATCAGGCACAAGCGCTCTGATAACATGACCAAAGATTTCAAAGGTAATTTGGGCAACATGCGCAGCAAGGTGTCTGCTGCCAAAGCTCGTTCTTGTGGCAGGCCAGATGAATTGCTCGATGCCATCATATCAAGCAATGACCGCGCAAGCTCAGCGTTGGCTAATTCTTGTTCAGGCGTTTGCGGAGTTGCAACGACCGCTGGCCGTGCCGGAATGGCAGCTGGCGACTGGGCAAATGCATCCCGGAGCTTCGGGCGAAGTGGGGCAGGTTCAGCAACTTTCGCAACAACAGCAATGATTGGTTCTGGTGCAAGCTCTGGTACAAGCTCTGGGATAAGCTCTGGAACAAGTTCCGGTTCTGGTTCTTGAATCGGTTCAGGCTCAAATTCCACCTGCTGTAGTGACTGCAGTTCTGGTCCTGGAAAAACTACGGGTTCCAATACTTGTGCAATGACTTGCGGTACGATTTCCGGCTCAATGTGTGGCGCAAGGGTTACTTCCGGCAGAACCGGAGCCACATAGACATCGGCGACTGGAGCAAATGTTATTTCCGATGGTACCGGAGCCAAGTAGACATCGGCGGGTTTTACTGTCTCAGGCGCTGCAATCGGCGAGATTGCTTCAATTGGCACCGCAGAAATTGGCTTAAGCGGCAAAGCCGGAATGACTGGCTCTTTTTTCAGAAGCGATGTCAGCTTTCGGAATGAATCAGCAGAAATTGTTTTTTGCTTGGGTGAAGGCGAAATGCCAGAAGCCATAGCACCGTAGGGCACCAAGGTTGGAACAGGGCTAAATCCCCGTTGTTCGACATTTTCAGAAGTAGAAATAACTTTTCTCCCCACGCATCCACCCCCACAAAAGCGCAAAAAAGTTTCAAACTTGATTAACCGCCCAATTTTAATGACTTAGATTGAGCTTTCCTTCGTCCTATGGTTAACAGTTGGTAAAATTCTTGTGTTTTGTGCTTCACAAATCGGTGCCACATGCCCAAATTGGAGTTCTTCAAGGAGACAAGTTATGAGCACCATTTCTAAAACTGATGCTGAGTGGCGGCAAATGCTGTCTCCAGAAGCCTATCATGTGACCAGAGAGCATGGCACGGAGAGGGCTGGCACCAGTGCGCTCAACCATGAAAAGCGCGACGGCATTTTTATGTGCGTGTGCTGTGGTGCGGCATTATTTCCGTCGGACAGCAAATTTGAATCGGGCACGGGATGGCCAAGCTTCTACGAGCCCGTTGCTGCTGAGGCCATTGGCACCACCACTGATCGCAAATTTCTCATGACCCGCACTGAAGTGCATTGTGCCGATTGCAACGCGCATCTCGGCCATGTGTTTCCAGATGGTCCAAAGCCCACTGGTTTGCGTTATTGCTTAAATGGCGTAGCCCTTGATTTTATTCCGGAAGATGAAGACGAATGACACTCACACCACCCCGTGCCGAAAAACATGCTCACAATTCTACTGTTCACGGCATCACCCGCAGCGACGATTATCATTGGTTGAAAGCCGACAACTGGCAAGAGGTGATGCATGACCCATCACTGCTGCCACAAGAAATTCGTGATTATCTCGAAGCAGAAAATTCTTATCACGAAGAACAGATGGCGGACACTGCAACTCTTCAGGAAAAACTTTTTGCGGAACTTAAAGGCCGCATCAAAGAAGATGATTCCTCAGTGCCAGCACCCGACGGCGAATACTTTTATTATTCAGCAACAGTGACGGGCGGGCAATATGCCCGCTATTGCCGCAAGCTGCGCGATGGTGGGCTTGAGCAAATTATGTTTGACGGTGATCTGTTGGCCAAGGGTCATGACTATTTTAGCTTTGGCGGAATTTCACTTTCACCGGATCAAAAATTGGCGGCATGGTCCTATGATAACAAAGGTTCGGAATTTTATGATCTGCGCATTCGTGATCTGACGACTGGTTTGGAACATGAAGATTTATTGTTGAACACATCAGGTGGCGCGATGTGGGCTGCTGATGGCAAATCGATTTTCTACACAACGCAAGATGAAAACCACCGCCCACTCAAAACCTATCGGCATATTCTTGGCACGGCCCAAGCTGCAGATATTTTAATTCATGACGAAAAAGATACGGGCCTCTTCACAGGTGTTGGAACAACCTCGTCAGAAAAATTTATCACTGTCGATATTCATGACCACGACACTTCTGAAGTATGGTTGATTGATGCTGACAAGCCAAGCGCTGCACCACGCCTGATGGTTTCACGCAGCGAAAAAATTGAAGCGGAAATTGAACATTGGAATGACAAATTCCTGATTAAAACCAATAGGAACGGAGCAGAAGATTATAAAATAGTAGAAGCGCCAATTTCAAACCCATCACCTGAAAATTGGACTGATTTAATTCCGCATCGGCCAGGTATTTTTTTGGTTTCGATGGGTGTGTTCAAAAATTGGATGATCCGGTTGGAGCGCGAAAATGCCCTGCCCCGTATTGTGATCCGCGACCTTAATTCTGGTGACGAGCATTCTATCGCGTTTGACGAAGAAGCTTATTCATTGGGCTTTGGCGAAATGCGCGAGTTTGATACGGACACTTTGCGCTTCAGTTATTCGTCAATGACGACGCCTGCTCAGGTGTTTGATTACAATATGCGGACCCGAACGCGTGTGCTGCGCAAGACCCAAGAAATTCCGTCTGGCCATGATATTTCACTTTATGAAACCAAACGCATTCAAGCCACGGCTGCAGATGGCGCGCAAATTCCTGTGACATTGCTTTACCGAAAGTCTACGCCGCGCGATGGAACAGCACCGCTCTGGCTTTATGGGTATGGCTCTTACGGCATTTCCATGCCTGCGGCTTTTAACACGGGAATTTTATCACTTGTGGACCGCGGCTTTATTTATGCCATTGCCCACATCCGTGGCGGCCAAGAAAAAGGACGGGCGTGGTATAAGTCTGGCAAGCTTGAACACAAGATGAATACGTTTACTGATTTTGTGTCTGTCGCTCAACATTTGATCACCGCGAAATTTACATCACGCGGGAAAATTGTAGCGCAAGGCGGCAGTGCGGGCGGCATGTTGATGGGGGTGGTGACAAATTTAGCACCAGAGATTTTCAACGGCATTGTTGCTGAAGTCCCTTTCGTCGATGTTCTCACAACCATGCTGGACGACACGCTTCCGCTCACGCCACCGGAATGGCCCGAGTGGGGCAATCCGATTGAAAGCATTGAGGCCTATAAAAATATCGCGGCTTATTCGCCTGTCGATAATGTTGCGGCAAAAGCTTACCCCCATATTCTAGCGGTGGGTGGCCTGACTGATCCGCGTGTAACCTATTGGGAACCGGCCAAATGGGTGGCGCGTTTGCGTGAACTCAAAACAAATAATAATTTGCTGCTTTTCAAAACCAATATGGGGGCCGGCCATGGTGGCGCTTCAGGCCGGTTTGATCGCTTGAAAGAAGTGGCCTTTGTTTATGCATTTGGATTGAAGGTTGCGGGCAAACTTAATGTTGCTTGAGGCCCAAAAATCTTCACTCCTCATCGTTGATATTCAGTCACGATTGTTGCCTGCTATGATCGACCCTGCGCGGATTTTGGATCGCACATCCATTCTCATGCAGGCGGCGGAGGTTTTGAAGATTCCAGTTACTGTCTCTGAGCAATACTCCAAGGGCCTTGGCCACACTGTTCCGGAAATTGCAAAGAACTCCGCCACAACATTTGAAAAGCTTACTTTCTCGTGTTGGCGCGATGCGACACTTAAATCCCACTTCATTAACTTACACGAGGGCGGACGGCCGCTGGTGATTGTGGCTGGCATCGAAGCGCATGTGTGTGTTCTTCAGTCCTGCATTGATCTTGCTAGCGCGGGATTTGGCGTTTTTGCAGTGGCCGATGCTATGTCGTCGCGGCAGAGCGCTTCGGCAGATTTAGCACTACACAGATTGCGTGGGGCTGGTATTCAAGTGGTGAATACTGAAATGGTTGTTTTTGAACTGCTTGAAAAAGCAGGAACTGCTGAATTCAAGGCGTTATCTGCGCTGATCAAATAAAAGGAAAGTCTTATGTCCAAAACTGATTTCAATTGGGAAGACCCGCTGGATCTCGAAAGCTGGCTTTCGGACGAAGAGCGCATGATCCGCGATTCAGCGCGGGCATTTGCGCAAGACAAATTAGCGCCGCGCATTAAATCTGCTTTTCGTGAAGAGCGGTTTGACCGGCAAATTATGAACGAACTGGGCGAAATGGGTTTTCTGGGTGTGATGACTTCGGAAGAATTTGGCGGTTCTGGCCTTGGCTATGTGGCTTACGGTTTGGTGGCACGCGAGGTGGAGCGTGTGGATTCTGGCTATCGTTCAGCGATGAGTGTTCAAAACTCGCTCGTGATGCATCCGATTGAAGCTTATGGTTCGGACGCGCAAAAGAAAAAGTTTTTGCCCAAACTTGCGACGGGTGAAATGATTGGCTGTTTTGGTTTGACTGAACCTGATGCAGGTTCTGACCCCGGCGGCATGAAAACCAAAGCTGTAAAAACTTCTAACGGTTATGTTCTCAACGGAAGCAAAATGTGGATTTCAAATTCACCGATTGCTGACATCGCTGTGGTCTGGGGCAAGCTTGACGGTGAAATTCGTGGCTTCATTGTTGAACGCGGCATGAAGGGCTTTACGACGCCTGTGATTGATGGAAAGATTTCGCTGCGCGCTTCCATCACCGGTGAGATTGTTTTGGAAAATGTTGAAGTTGGCGAAGATGCTTTGCTGCCCCATGTCAAAGGACTTGGTGGACCGTTTGGTTGCCTCAATAAAGCGCGTTTTGGCATTGCGTGGGGTGTGATGGGAGCGGCTGAAGATTGCTGGCACCGGGCGCGGACCTACACGATGGACCGCAAACAATTCGGCAAGCCCTTGGCGGCAACCCAACTGGTGCAGAAGAAATTGGCTGACATGCAAACAGAAATCGCTCTGGGTTTGCACGGCTGTTTGGCCTTGGGCCGGGCACTGGAAAAAGGAACGGGTGCACCTCCTGCCATTTCCTTGATGAAGCGCAATAATTGCGGCAAGGCATTGGACATTGCGCGCATGGCGCGAGACATGCATGGCGGTAATGGCATTTCAGAAGAATATCACGTCATCCGCCACATGGTGAATTTGGAAACAGTGAACACCTATGAAGGCACACATGATGTGCACGCGCTGATTTTAGGTCGGGCGCAAACGGGGTTGCAGGCGTTTCAATAATGATCGAGATTAAGCGGGCGGACCCGCGAGACTTCATTTTATTTTTACAAGCCAGTGATGATTACGCCGCTTCGCTTTATCCAGCGGAGAGCAATCACATGCTTGATATAGAGGCATTGCTCCGCCCACAGATGAATTTTTTCGGCGCTTATGTAAATGGCATTGCCAAGGGCTGCGGGGGGTTTTGGTCACATGATGATTATGTGGAAATTAAGCGGGTGTGGGTGGACCCATCGGCACGTGGGCTTGGTCTTTCCAAAGCTTTGATGGCCACACTTGAAAACGCAGCGCGACTTGCCGGATTTAAATTCGCGCGGTTGGAAACTGGGGTATCGCAACCTGAGGCGCTTGGGCTGTACCGCGCCCTTGGCTATGTCGAGCGCAAACCTTTTGGCGATTACGCGCTTGATCCTTTGAGTGTGTTTATGGAAAAAGCGCTCTAAGCGGATTTGCAGGATCAGATAAAAGTTTGATCGCCATGGCAATGCAAACGAGCACAAGCAGCGGCTTTATGATTTTAGCGCCCTGCTTCATGGCGACATGCGAGCCCAATTGCGCGCCGACAAATTGCGCCGCGCCCATGGTGAGGCCCACGGCCCACACAATTTTTCCTGATAATGCAAAGACCAGCAGAGCAGCGATGTTTGATGTGAAATTGAGCAACTTGGTTTGGGCTGTGGCTTGCAAGGTGCTGAGGCCCATGAGCGTTACAAATGCCAACATGAAAAATGAGCCGGTACCGGGGCCAAAAATTCCATCATAAAAACCAATAGCGGGGGCAATGCCGTAGGCAAATGCAACGGCAGGAATGCGCGGTGGTTTTGCGTGATCGTTGAGGCGCGGCGACACTGCGAAATAGACTGCAATGACGATCAGTAAAATTGGCAAAGCTGCGGCAAGCAATGCCGTGGGTGCAAATTTAATGGCCAGCACGCCAAGACAGGCCGCGAAAAACGTGGCGGCAATCATTCGCCAATGTTCCTTGATTTTAAGATGGCCTTTGCGCCAGTAGGCATAGGTTGCCGAGGCTGTGCCAAAGCTGCCCTGCAGCTTATTGGTGGCCAGTGCTGCCACAGGATTAAGGCCTGCTAACAACAGTGCAGGCAATGCCAATAAACCGCCGCCGCCAGCAATGGCATCGACAAAGCCTGCAAGCAACGCGGCGAGAGCCAACATCATGAGCGTGGTGATGTCCATCAGTGCTCGCTCAACCCAGCCACCATCATGCGCAGCAGATTTTCTTCGGCGGCATGTAAGGTCAAATGCGGTGGAACACGGCGCTCGGCTTTTAACATTGATAATCCGTGTACGGATGACCAAACATGAAGCGCACCAGAACCCGCGCGCGCGGGACCGATTAACGCCACGACGGCGCCTTCAAGTTGCGCCCACGCCGCCATGGACCAACGCACCATGGTTGGGGTCATGGCCATGCGGTCCACTTTCCCAAACATCAACGCGTAAATCGCAGGGTTGGCCTCAGCAAAGCGCAAATAGGCCCAGCCCATTGCCATCAAGCGCCCTTCGGGGGATTGCACTGCCGTTTGCTTTGAAGCCTCGTCCAAAGTTTCAACAAATTTCTGAAAACCGCGGGCTGCGATTTCTCCAAGCAAATCGCCCATGCTGCCAAAGTGATGTTTGGGTGCAGCATGCGAAACCCCTGCTCGCCTTGCGATCTCGCGCAAGGAAACCGCTTCCACTGGCATTTCCGCCAAAGCCAGCTCGCCCGCCAACAGCAGCTTTTCGCGCAAATCGCCGATATGATAAGGCTTTTTCGGGTCCATAGTTCAAATTACCGCAAACTTCACATCTTTACAACGTCAAAATACATCTTGACACTGTCATACAAACTTGCTTTGCATGTTTACAACGTAAAGATGGAGAATGCCATGACACCCGAGTTTGTTTTTCAAGTCGCCAACTCCGTAGCGCTCGTTGGCTGGATCGTGCTGGCCGCCGCTATTATTCTCAAAAAGCCATTTTGGCGCGATATGATCGTTGGGCAGGCATGGCCTCTCGCATTGTCTTTGGTTTACACGGCCCTCATCGTGTTTTTCTGGGCTGGCACCAAAGGCGGGTTCGACACTTTGGCCACTGTGCAAATGCTGTTCACTTCGCCTTGGGCGGCCTTGGCGGGTTGGATCCATTATCTCGCGTTTGATTTGTTCGTCGGCGCGCATGTTGCCAAGCGTGTGATGGAAGAAGGCCTGCCCCGGCTGGTGTTGGTTCTAGTTTTGCCGCTCACATTTTTGTTTGGGCCTATCGGCTATGCCGGCTTCCATATTGCCCGTTTGTTGTTTCGTCGCGGTGGAGGTCCAGCATGAGCACAACGTTTGCAGTTGTAAAATTTCTAGGCGATGCGCGGCGCGGGTCGCCGCTGCTCTGGGGATCAAGCCTTGCAATGATCTTTGGCATGGCCATTTGTGTTGTCTTAACACTTATAGATCCTCGCCTTCTGGCCGGCGCAAATGTTTGGGAGAAGCCAGCAAAGTTCTTTCTCTCTCTTGCGGTGCACGGTGTCACGTTGGCGTGGGCCATTTCACTTTTGACAAAGCCCACGCGCGGCATAAAAACAGCGGAGCTACTTTTCATTTTGGCTGCTTGGTTTGAACTGATTTATATCGTGTTCCGAGCCTCGCGCGGCGAAGCCTCGCATTTCAATAACACCTCAACTTTTGCGGCCATCATGTATGGCTTGATGGGTGTTGGGTCGCTCATGTTGGTGGCAACCAGTGCCTTTGCGGGCTGGCGACTGTGGCAACAGCGCCAAGGCGAAGTGATGCGCGAAGCCGCAAGCGTCGGCCTGGTGTTGGGCGCGGTGCTTGGCACCATTGCCGGGGCCTACCTTGCAAGCCACACAAGCCATTGGATCGGCGGCGACCAATCTGATGCCACGGGGCTGGGCTTCTTCCATTGGTCTACCACAGGCGGCGATTTGCGCGTGGCCCACTTCATTGGTCTGCACGCCACGCAAATTGTGCCGCTGGCTGGCCTATCTGGCAATCGCTGGATTGTGTATGGAGCTGCAATCGTGTTGACCGTTGCAACGTTGGCAACATTTATGTTGGCTGTGATGGGCATACCTCTCCTGCACACTTAAATATGTGCACTGTCACCGCTATTCTGCATGTCACCGCTATTCTTAAATAAGTGCACTGTCACCGCTATTTCCTATTTAAATAAGTGCACTGTCACCGCTATTTTGTCACCGCTATTTGCTAACTTTACGTCACAACAGAAAAGCTGCGACAGATTCGCCGGAAAAGCGGTAACATCGGTTTTTATTCCATCGGATATTGACTCAAATCGATTATTAATATTTCGTTAACTAAATAAATGGGGGCGAAAACCACTAACGGGCTTGGTGAAACCATGGGACGGATTAGTTTGTATGCCTCCGCTGTAATTGCGGCAATGCTTTTGATTTTGAGTTATGCACCTTCGACCCGCGCGGATACGCCGGCCAAAATTCGCGATTATTATATTGCCGCTGAAGAAGTGGATTGGAATTTTGCTCCCGCAGGAAAAGATTTAGCAATGGGCATGAATTTTAATGAGGAGCAGGAAATCTTTGTAAAGGCCACGCCACGCACGATCGGCAGCGTCTTTCACATGGCGCGTTACTTTGCCTACAAAGATAAGGATTTTAAAATTCGGGATACAAATGTTGACCCCTCGAACGGAATTTTGGGTCCTATTCTGCATGCCGAAGTGGGTGACCGCATAATTGTGCATTTTCTCAATCGCACCAGTGTTCCGGTATCCGTTCATCCTCATGGCGTTCTTTATAATAAAGCGTCCGAAGGTTCTATGACGAATGATGAAACATCCATGGCAGAAATGGAAGATGACGCTTTGCCGCCCAATCATTTTCACACCTATGTTTGGGATGTTCCGGACAGCGCAGGACCAGGCCCTGCTGATCCCAGTTCAATTGTGTGGCTGTATCATAGCCATGTTGATGAGATCCGTGACACTAACTCTGGTCTCTTCGGGGCAATGGTGATTACTGCCAAGGGTATGGCAAATGCAGATGGCACTCCAAAAGATGTAGATCACGAGGTCTTTACATTCTTCGGCATACTGGATCAAAATCAAAGCCTGTTTCTGCCGCGTATGGTGGCAAAGTTAAAAATAAAACCTTCGGAACAAGATCACGAAGATTTCGAGGAATCCAACAAAAAGCACAGCATGAATGGTTATATTTTTGGCAATCAACCAATGCCACAGATGAAGATGGGCGAACGGGTGCGCTGGTATGTATTTTCGCTGGGCACGGAAACTGATTTGCACACGCCCCATTGGCACGGCAACACAGTTTTAGTGCGCGGCCATCGTGAAGACGTCGTTGAGTTGATGCCAGCTACAACTGTGGTTGCTGATATGGTTCCGATGAATCCCGGCATATGGATGTATCACTGCCATGTGAACGACCACATCGCTGCAGGCATGATGGGCAGATACCAAGTTTTGGCACAGCCCTAAGACACCATCAAAAACGTGAAGTCAAACTCAGGCAATTAAATAATTTTCGGTGGCGGTGATATCAAACCCAGCGACATTGCTGTGACAGTGCTGGACTGTCGCCGTAATCCATATAACGCTTATCTTTTGTTGCAGGCACTGGTTCGCGCAAATCAACTTTCTTCATTAAAATAGAATGCAGAATCGTCCGGTTGCGCGGCCTTCGTGCAAAGCCAATAATGCTTGCGAAGTTTGTTCAAGTTCCACTGTTTCCACATGGCAGGCCAGCGGATTGGCGACATGCAGGGCTATCAGGTCTTGCATTTGCGCGCGCGTGCCAACGCTTGTGCCGGTGATTGTTACACCAGTGTATGTAAGCCATTCCTGATTCAGTGAAACGGCCTCGGACACCATGGCCGCTGCCACAATGCGGCCGCGCGGACGGATGGCTGACAGCATTAAGGGCCAGGTTGCAGGTGTTGGTGCAAAGTTGATGCAAACATGAGCACCATCTGCAAGTGGCCAAATTCCATTTTTGAAATCACTCATAAGAAGTGTGTCGGTCGCACCGTATTCTCGGGCGAGAGCTAGTTTCCCAGCATTGGTATCAACCGCTGTTACCCGCGCACCGCGGCGCACGGCAATCTGAACAGCATAAAGACCAAGCCCGCCGCAGCCGAAAACAACACAATGTTCGCCTGCCTTCAGAGCCGCACGCTCCAAGCCGCCGAAAGCTGTAAGGCCTGCGCACAAAAGTGGTGCAAGCTGTGCAGCCTCACCTTCTGGCAGAGCAACAGCAAAGCGGTGATCTGTGGCAATATATTCAGCAAAACTACCGGGAACATCAAAACCATGTGCTGTTTGGTGTTGGCAGAATGACTCATGCCCTTCGCTGCACTCAACACAATGTCCACACGTTGAATGAATCCACCCGATGCCTGCACGCTGGCCAATTTGCCAGTCGGTGACACCTGAACCAATGGCCACCACACGGCCCACCCCTTCGTGGCCGAGAATAAAAGGGTGTGGCGATGTGCTAGGTTTGGCGTGGCCCAGCCACACATGCACATCTGTGTGGCAAATGCCACTTGCCTCAAGCTTGAGCAGGATTTCACCCGGTCCCGGTTCAGGCCGTGTGATAAGTGTGGTTTGAAGCGGTGCGCCAGCTGCAGTGAGCACCGCAGCACGCATGGTGGTTTTAGAGTCCAAGGCTGGCCTTGACCGCTGCTAATCCATCTTTGCCGTCAAAAGTTGTTACACCCGCCAACCATTTATCAAGGCGCTGGGGTTCCGCCTTGATCATCAATGTTGCCGCCTCTTCAGGGCTCTTGCCGTCGGTAATCAAATATTTCATGCCCATATTTTCGAAATCGATATCAAAGGTCATATTTTGCAACAGTTTGCCAATGTTAGGGCATTCGGCAACATAACCTTTGCGCACTTGTGTTGAAACAGTCGCAGCGCCAAAATCTGGCCCGAACTGCTTATCACCACCAGTGAGATATTTGATATCGAACAACGTATTCATGGGGTGTGGCGCCCAACCAAGGAAAGCTACGAAATCCTTTTTGCGCACTGCGCGTTCGACTTCCGTAAGCATGCCCACTTCACTTGACTCTACAACCTCCCAGCCAGCAAGGCCTAGGCTCGCGTCTGCAACTGCATCCACCATTGGTTGGTTTGATCCTGCGTCAATGCCGTAGAGCTTTTTGCCAAATTTGTCGGCAAATTTTTGGAGGTCTTTGAAATCCTTTACGCCTGCTTCCCAAACATAGGTTGGAACGGCAAAGGTGTATTTTGCACCTTCAAGGTTCTTGACAACAGTCTCAACAGACCCTTCATCTTTGTAAGCTTTGTAGTAATTTACCATTGATGGATCCCAATACCCAAGAAATGCATCGAGGTCCTTATTCTTCATGCTTTGATAGATCACGTCGATACCCAGAATAGAAGATTGAGCATCATATCCCAGCGCTTTCAATACAACCACGCCCGTGCCCGTGGTGAAAGCAAGGTCATTCCAACCCGGTTCCGCCAATCGCACTGTTTTACAGCTCGCTGGCCCCTCGGCGAATGCTACGCCTGACAGTGTGAGAGTTGATGTGAGGAAAAGTGCTGCAATAAAATGACGATTCACCTTTAATCTCCTTTAATTTTGTTGGGCAATCTAAGAATTATAAAACTTGCGAGTCAAGAGGTAGCACAGCCAGTTTGATTGCAAGTCTCCGCAGATTGAGACGTGCGCTGATGTGGTGGACGGCACCGCATAAGTGAGACTCGGTAAATGCGGTTACGGTTCACAAATATCTGCTTGTTCTCTGGTCAACCACCATCCAAAATCTTTATCGCTCTACATCTAAAGTGGACATGGCATCACTCGTATTCGCACCTATTAGCTATTGAGCGGTGTGGAACTTTTTGGTCAATCAGTTTGTTGCAACTGTGCCGTTAAACGCTTAGATATGGTCCATCAACCAATGGAGACACCTCATGGCCCTTGAACTGCCTGCCCTGCCCTATGCTTATGATGCACTGGGCCCTTATATGTCTAAAGAAACACTCGAATTTCACCACGACAAGCATCACATGGCTTATGTGACCAACGGCAATAATCTTCTGAAAGATTCGCCACTGGCCGCGGCTTCAGTTGAAGATATTTGCAAAGTGGCTTTTGCTGATAAGGCCCAAGGCCTGATTAACAATGTGGGCCAGCATTATAACCACAATCACTTCTGGAATTGGATGAAGCCAAATGGCGGCGGCAATAAGCTTCCGGCCAAATTGCAGGCCGCAGTGGATGCGGATCTGGGTGGCTTTGATAAAATGCGCGCTGATTTTGTGCAAGCGGGCTTGACACAGTTTGGTTCGGGCTGGTGCTGGATCGCTGTTAAAGGCGGCAAGCTGGTGATTATGAAGACTGCCAATGGCGAAAACCCCTTGATGCATGGCGCATCGCCCATCCTCGGCTGCGATGTTTGGGAACACAGCTATTACATCGACTATCGCAATGCGCGCCAAAAGTATTTGGAAGCGTTTGTCGATAATCTGGTGAACTGGGAATATGTGGAACAGATGCACGCCAGGGCGTAAATCGACCTGCTAATTACTCTAAAGGGCTGTGGCAGAATCTGCTACAGCCTTTTTTATGTGGACTTCATTTCTTCGAGTCGTGTCCGATCGGTCTTTACGGGTGGCGACTATCACACTTTTTTGTTTGGGCTTCACCTATGCCTCCACGGTGCCCTATCTCTCACTGATTGGTGTGAAGCAATTGGGCATGAGCACGTGGCAGTTTTCAGCTTTGGGAATTGCTGCGGCCTTGGCGGGAATGATTGGTTCATTGGTGCTAGGTTATTTTTCTGACCGGGCTCGGAACCGCAAAACTTCAATTCTGATTGTGTTGGCGATAGGTGCGGCGGGCTTTGGCTTGTTTTCGATGTTTCCTGCGCAATGGAGTTTCATTCTCAGTTTGGTTTTAGTTTATCCAATTGCCAATAGTGCTTACCCACAATTATTCGCAGTAATCCGTACACAGACGAATAAATTTGGGGAGCGCGAGGCTGTGGCGGTCAACTCGGTAGTGCGATCAATTTATGCCGGCTCGTGGATTTTGGTGCCGGGTGCTGTGGGATTATATATCTCCACACGTAAAAATGTGACGGACAGTTACGCTATTGCAGCTGCAGCCTTTATTTTGTGTTTTATTATTTACGCAACTTTTGGCTCTAACACTAAAAACGAAACCCAGCAGACCAATACAGCATGGGACGGACTTAAAACAGCATTCGGATTGATTGCCAGCAAGCGCATATTTTACCGCATCTTGGCGCTGGCATTGATTGCCACGGTGCATCCCGCCAACAGCAATTTGCTGCCCATGTTCATCACACAATTGCCCGGTGGCTCACCTACTGATGTGGGCGTTCTTGCTGGTTTAGTTGCTGGACTTGAAATTCCGTTTATGTTGCTAGGCGGTTTTCTAAATCACAAAATGCCGCTTTGGAAAATTATTATTGCGGCAGGTGTGGTTCATGCCGTTTATTTTTTCGGCCTCGGCTTGGCCAGTTCGCTTTGGCATATCTACGCTTTGGCAGTTTTGAATGCAGCGGGGGCAGCCATTCTTCTCAGTTTGCATTTGAGTTATGTGCAAGGGCTTTTGCCTGACCGCCCTGGACTTGGAACATCACTTCTGAGCATCAGCAGTGTGCTTTATCGCAGCTTGGGCGCTTTGGTTTTTGGCAGTGCGGATCTCATCGGGTTTTCAGGTGCTGCTTGGTTAGGTGGCGGGCTTGCAGTTTTGGGCTGTGGTCTGCTGTATATTTTGGATCACTCAAAGTCTCAAATCTGAACGCCACATGAACGCTTGGTAGCGGCGAAGTTCATTTTGAATTCTCTAGTGTTGAACAATCGAAAACACACAGGAGAAAACGACCATGAAAAAATATCTCGCACTGACTCTAGTTTTGGCCACCACAACTATAGGCCTTTCAACACTTTTCGCTAACGCAGCCTCGGCCAGCGGCGTTCGTGATCACCGTGCGTGCGCTGTCTTAGGTCCGAATTGCCGTGACCATCGTGGGCCCATCATTGTTGTGCCACCGCGCCCAACTCCCGTTCCACCAATCGTAATCATCGATCCGGTTATGAACCCACCAGTTGTCAATCAGCCACCAGTTGCGCAGCCGCCAGAACCACCCCATCATTTCGCAGGCATTTCGTGCAAAAAGGGAAAACGCATTGTTCGGTTCAATGGCTTTCACCATGTGCGTTACAATGATTGTTCAAAGCCGCTCTACAGCTATTTTGCTGAAGACGATAATGGCTATGCGATTGTCGTGGTCAACATGGATGGTGATATCGTTCGCGTGAATCATCCCAACTACTGAAGCCTGAAATCAAAGCTCGCCTTTTGTGGTGTGCCCGCTGTGTCTATCTTCAGAAGATGGCAGGCGGGCAGACCCTTTGAAATTGTATCCTCGTCAAATGTCAGCTGGTCCCCACTGAGCGACGGGATGATCAATTGGGTTGTGAGTTCAGCCTTACCTTCAGCATTGATTTTAATGTGAATGTGGCGGGTGCGGCCTGAATATTCGCCGGGGTAAATGGTGGTAAATTTATAGGCCCCCATTGCGTCCGTTTTTATGAACCCGCGCAGTGCTATTTCCTCTGGTTTGTAAGATGTAACAGGGCCATTGCCATTGGGGTGATAGCTGCCAGCGGTGTCCGTGTGCCAAATTTCAATCGTGGCATTGGCGATTGGTTTTGCAGTGTCTAAACCTTCATAAACGTGGCCGGTAATTTCAAGTGCGGTGCCCGGCAAATTGGTTGCGTTTAAATTACCATCGACCAAAGCCGCCGTGCCGGATACAAAATAAGGGCCTTCAGTTACTGCAGCAGTGATGCCGCAGTCAGCTTTTTCGGCCGCAGTCAATGTTTTGCCACCCGGAGAGCCAAAGCCAAAAGGCTGCGCAAAATATGTGACAGTGCCTGCCAAAAATAATACGGCCACTGCACCCATGCTAAATTTTTTCATATTTAAATTCCCTGCTTATTTGAGTATGACGGATCATACACCATAATCCGTCGAAGGCTGTGGCATGTCTAGCTTCTTTGATTTAATGTGTCGTCGAACATGGCAACGCTTCGTCCCACACTCTATCCCTCCCCGCTTATCGGTTGGCGCGAAGACATTTGTTTGCCCGATTTAAGTGCTGAACTTTTAATTGCAAAAATTGACACAGGTGCAAAAACGGCAGCGCTCCATGCGGAAGATATTCACACTAAGGATGGTCGTGTGCATTTCACACTTGAAATTGTCGGCAAGCGCCGCCATTTCCAGTTGGCGCTGCATGGCACCAAACGCATTAAAAGTTCAAATGGCATGAGTGAAGATCGCCCCATTATTATCGCGCGGTTAGCGATTGGTGCCCATCAATTCGAAACAGAAATCACCTTGACCAATCGCACCGATATGGGTGTGCCCATGTTGCTGGGGCGAGATGCAATCAAGGGCCGCTTCATCGTGCATCCGGGACGTTCATTCATCCTGTCGCGCAGAAAGAAAAAACTAAAATGAAAATTGCTTTACTCACACGCAATCCAAAACTCTACTCGCACCAGCGCATTATGGAAACGGCTGTGGGCAGAGGACATGAGATTATTCCGATTGATTATCTCAAGTGCTACATGAACATCACATCGCGCAAACCAGAGCTTCGCTATATGGGCGAAAAGTTAGAAGGCTTTGAAGCAGTCATCCCGCGCATCGCCGCTTCACACACATTCTATGGCCTCGCGGTTTTGCGCCAGTTCGAGATGATGGGAGTTTATCCGCTGAATGAATCAGTGGCCATTGGTCGCTCGCGGGACAAGCTTCGGTCTTTGCAAATTTTAGCACGCGATGGCGTGGGACTGCCTGTGACTGCTTTTGCCAATGAAACCAGCCGTACCGAAGAAATTCTGGCTTTGGTGGGTGGTGCGCCTGTCGTGATCAAACTGCTCGAAGGCACCCAAGGCATTGGCGTGGTATTGGGTGAAACCCACAAATCAGCAAAGTCGGTTATCGAGGCATTTCGCGGGGCTGACATTAATATTCTGGTGCAAGAATTTGTGCAGGAAGCCGAAGGCCGCGATGTGCGTGCGTTCATCGTAGGTCGGAAAATTGTGGCCGCTATGGAGCGCTCTGGACCTAAAGGAGAGTTTCGCTCAAACTTACACCGCGGTGGCTCAGCATTAATGACGGAGCTTACAGCCGCTGAAAAAATGACGGCGCTGAAAGCTGCGCACAGCATGGGGCTCAACGTGGCGGGTGTGGATTTGTTGCGCTCCAAACGTGGACCGGTGGTGATGGAGGTCAATTCGTCGCCCGGACTTGAAGGCATTGAAAACGCTTCCACCAAAGACGTGGCCAAAGCCATTGTCGAGTTTCTGGAAAAAAATGCAAAGCCCGGCCGCACAAAAACCAGAGGCAAGGGATGAGCCATTTTGAAATTGGCAGTGTGCGGGTTGAAGCAGGAAACCGCGCGACTGTAGAACTAGAGGTTTCAGTTCTGGCCAACAATACCCGGATGAATTTGCCGGTGCACGTTCTGCATGGTGCAATGCCCGGCCCTGTTATGTTTATTTCCGGCGTGATGCATGGTGACGAAATTCAGGGGGTGGAAATTATACGGCGCATTTTGGCGGCGTTGGATTTGAAAAAGTTGAGCGGCACGTTGTTGGCAGTGCCAATTGTCAACAGTTTTGGCTTTCTCAATCACTCGCGCTATATGCCAGACAGGCGTGATTTAAATCGTAGCTTTCCGGGGTCTGATCGCGGGTCGCTGGCCAGTTTGCTGGCTGACTTATTTTTCAGTGAGGTTGTGATGCGCAGCTCTCATGGAATTGATTTTCACACTGCTGCTTTGCACCGCACGAACTTGGCACAGATCCGCATTGCACCTGATGACAAAGAATTGTTGGGCCTTGCAGAAGCCTTTGCGCCGCCAGTTATTCTTACGTCTAAATTACGCGATGGAAGTTTGCGCCAGAGTGCTAAGAATAGTGACGTAAAAGTTTTGCTTTATGAAGGTGGTGAAGCACTTCGTTTTGACGAAGTTTCCATTGAGGCTGGCGTCAAAGGCACATTGCGGGTGATGAAGCTTCTCGGCATGATCGAGGTGGCGCCTGTGTTGCTGCCCCATTTTTCGATCGTTCAATCATCGGCAAGTTCTTGGTTGCGGGCACCCGAAGGTGGCATTTTACATTCTGTGCGCCGCATTGGCGACCGGGTGGGGAAACTGGAGCCAGTGGGCATTATTTCCGATCCGCTCGGAGAATCGCAAGTGGCCGTGGTGGCGGAAGATGACGGCATTATTATTGGCCGTACCAATTTGCCCATCGTGAACCGTGGCGATGCGCTATTTCATGTCGCCCGCATAAAGACGAAAATTCGCGATGCTGCTCAGCCTATGGCTGATGAAGACGAGATTATCTAGCCACCAGATGTATATGCCGCTGCGCCCCACACTTTCTTCACTGTAACATCACGGCCACAGCCTTTGCGATAGCGCTCATAAGCATCAGATTGTTTGATCCAGCCGAAGCGTGTCAAAACTCGATTTTTGCCGAGGTGATAATTTTGATGATAACCTTCGGCAACGCCGAAACTTGTAACAGGCTTGACCGGTGTTACAATTTTTTTGCCAAGTGCTGCACTGGCATCAGCAACTGCTTTTTCTGCAATCGCTTTTTGAGCCGGCGTTGCAAAAATTGCCGAGGTATAGGCATCACCTTGATCGCAGAACTGACCGCCAGCATCTGTCACGTCAATCGTGCGCAAAAAGCGAGCAACCAATTTATCGTACGGAATTATTGCTGGATCAAACTCAATCTTTACCGCTTCCTGGTTGCCTTCATGATTATTGTAGGTTGGGTTTTTAATTGTGCCACCGGCATATCCAGATGTTGTGGAAATCACGCCGTTCACTTTGTCAAAATCCGATTCAACACACCAAAAGCAGCCGCCTGCAAAAATTGCCGTTTCGGTTTTCGCCAGCGCAGCACCTGCATTCAAAGTAAAGGCAACGCATGTTGCAATCAAAAGTTTGTTCATTGGGCAACTCCTCTGTTCTCTAATTTAGAAGCTTCCGAAATTCGAAGCCAATCAAAACAAGACACAGTTTTGTGAAGCCCTTGATTATCGCCTTGTCAAACTGCCGAGAATGCCCCGCACCAAAGCATTACCGACTGAGCGCACAATTGATGCACCCAATTGCCGGCCGACCGATCCAGCCACTCCCTTGACGAAACGATCGGTAGCGGATTCGCGCTCGCGAGGTGCTGCCCTAGCAATTTTTGCCTCAGCTTTGTCTTGGGCCGCTTGCTGCTTGATGCTGGCATTTGCAGCGGCTTTCACACTTAGTTTTTCATAGGCAGAATCGCGGTCTATTACGGTTTCATATTTTCCGGCTACGGGCGAAGCATCGATCAGCACTTGGCGCTGAGCGGGCGTGATCGGGCCAAGCTGGCCGGAAGGCGGGCGAATAAAGGTGCGTTCAACCATGGTTGGTACACCCTTTAAATCAAGCACGGACACAAGCGCTTCGCCCTTGCCCAACTCTGTAATGGCTTTTTCTGTGCTGAATTTTGGATTGGCACGAAATGTGGTGGCCGCCACTTTCACAGCTTTTTGATCGCGCGGTGTGAAGGCCCTGAGCGCATGTTGCACGCGATTGCCCATTTGTGACAGCACGCTGTCTGGAACGTCCAAGGGATTTTGCGTCACAAAATAAATGCCCACACCTTTCGACCTGATAAGCTTTACGGTTTGTTCGACCTTCTGGAGGAGGCCAGACGAGGCATCAGCGAACAGCAGATGGGCTTCGTCAAAAAAGAACACTAAATGTGGCTTTTCAGGATCGCCCACTTCTGGCAATTCCTGAAACAACTCCGACATGAGCCAAAGCAAAAAAGTCGCATAAAGTTCTGGTGATGACACAAGCCGATCAGCCGCAATGATATTGACGTAGCCGCGGCCATCGCGCGTAGTGCGCATAAAGTCTTTAATGTCGAGTGCGGGCTCACCAAAGAATTTATCGCCGCCTTGAGTTTCAATCACAACCAACTGGCGTTGGATTGCGCCGATTGTTGTGGCGGCCACATTGCCATATTCAGTGGTAATTTCGCGGCCCCGATCGGCCAAGTCTTTCAGCAGGGCGCGTAAGTCTTTCAGATCAAGCAAGGCCAAGCCTTCTTGATCAGCAATTCTAAAAGCAATGTTCAAAGCCCCTTCTTGCGCATCACTGAGGCCCATGAGGCGCGACAATAAAAGCGGTCCCATTTCGGTAATCGTGGTGCGAATGGGGTGGCCCTGCTCGCCGAATACATCCCAAAAAATCGTAGGCGTTGCTTCGTGTTCATAAGGATCGAGACCTACGAGTTTGGCCCGCTCGACAAGGAAATCTACATCTTTGCCTTTTTGCGAAATGCCAGAAAGATCGCCTTTAATATCAGCCGCAAAAACTGGCACCCCAGCTTTTGAAAAAGCTTCCGCCATGATTTGCAGCGACACTGTTTTACCTGTGCCGGTGGCACCCGTTACCAATCCATGCCGATTGGCCAGCGGCAAATAAAGCACTTGTGGTTTATCGCTCTTGCCCAAGAAAATTGAATTATCGGCCATGGTCCGCACCCCTGATTATGTTATGGGGTTGCTTTAAATGAATGTTGCGGCAAAAAGAATGATAATTATTTTTGCAACCAACATCGAACACATAACGGGCAGTAAAATCATGGGTACGACACGTCGATCACTTCTATCCGCCGGCGGACTTTCAGCAATGGTGAAGCCCATCGTTGCTAAATCAAAGACTTTAAATTTGCAGGCTGAAATTGATCGTGCAGTAACCTCTGAAGGTGTGGTGCATTTGCCTGCGGGGCGCTTTGAAACTGAGACACTTCACATCAAGGGCAGTGTTTGGCTGCAAGGTATTCCCGGTCACACTGTTTTTGTATCCCAAGGTGGTGACCCAATTTTATCAATTGCCGATGCACCCCATGTTTCAGTGTCAGGAATAAGTTTCGTTGGTATCGACGCGAAGTTGACGGAAGAGCAGGCCAAAAGCGCTCTTGTGATCGGTCGGTCTTGTGAAAACTTGCGCATCGAGGATTGTATCTTTTCCAATTCAAAAAATTCCGGACTATCTCTGGATCAATGTTCCGGGCAAATTTCCTCCTGCCATTTCACAGCACTTGGTCATTATGGTGTTTTTTCGTGGAATTCTAAAGGTTTGCTTATCACTAACAATGATGTGAACCACATTGGCAACAATGGTATTGTGGTGTGGCGCGGCGAATTTGGCGAAGATGGCAGTCAGGTTTTAGGAAACCGTGTGCATAACATTCGCGCTGATGCTGGCGGCGATGGGCAGAATGGCAATGGTATTAATATCTTTCGTGCTGGCAATGTGATCACGGCCAACAACCGCGTGAATGACACTGCATTTTCTTCCATACGGTATAATTCGGGCAGTAACGCGCAGATTTTGGGGAACTCGCTTTCACGTTCTGGCGAAGTGGCGTTGTTCGTCGAGTTTTCCTATGAGGGTGCCATTGTTGCAAATAATATTATTGATGATGCCCAATGGGGTATTGAGATTACCAACCTTGATGTGGGCGGTAGGCTGGGCGTTTGCAGCGGAAATTTAATCCGCAACATTCGCGGTGGCCCGATGGCCGATGCCGGAGAATCCGCCGGGATTATTGCGGAAGGTGAAACACTCATCAGTAATAATGTTCTCGAAAACATCGTAACAATTGGAATCAGACTGGGTTGGGGGCCTTATGCGCGTAATCTTATGGCGCAAGGAAATATCATTCGGAACTGTGAGCGCGGCATTGTGGTGACTACATCGGAAGGTGCTGGCCAGCAAATGGTAACGGGTAATATGATTTCAGGCGCTAAGCTTGGCGGCATTCAAGGCATGGATTATAATACCGTGACGCTGACGGACATGAAGGATGCGCCGTCCTCTATTTCAATCAGCAACAATACGATCACAGCGTAGTGTGAATTTCGCCAACTTCAATCTTGTTCCAATTGCGATTGGTTTCAGTTTGAAACGAATTTAGACTTGCGATTTCATCAGGTGTCCAAACTTCGAGCTTTGCCAAAACGCCAGCAATGCCCACTTCGGCACCTCGCACTGCGCCATCATCACATTTCAATGCAAAACCTAATCCGGCATGGGCAATGCTCCCACAAAACACCCCTTCGGCACCAACTTTGATAAACAATCTGGGTACCGCAGTCATTATTTTCGTATCAAAACGCTTGGTGCCAGCGATCATCAGGGGGTGGGCACGCGCTGCCGCGATAATACGCCTTCCTGCTTCTGACTGAGCCAAACGGGCAAAGCCCATGGCGGTGTTTGTGAGTGGCATGGCCCATGTGGGCACAGAACAACCGTCAATACCTCTTGCGGCTGCGCTGAGATCGACGTCACAAATTTCACCCATCTTTTTGGCTATTGCCTGCTGGACAGGATGCGTGGGCGTCACGTAATTTTTAGATTCGATGCCAAGGTGCCTTGCCAACGCCAGCATTCCTGCATGTTTGCCTGAGCAATTATTGTGAACCTGTTGGCACTCTTTGCCGTCGCGCACCAGTTGAAATGTGGCGCGTCGCGATGTGGGGTAGTGTGCACCACATTCATAGCAAGTTTCATCGAGACCAATTTTGGCAAGCATGGCGCGCGCCACCCGCACATGATCTGGCTCGCCCTCATGCGACGAGCAGCACAGGGCGATTTCTTCTTCGCTGAAACCAAAACGATCAGCAGCTCCACTTTCAATCACGGGCAAGCATTGAAACGCTTTGATAGCTGAACGCGGAAAAATTGGTGTGGCTATATCACCAGCGCTGGCCACAAGCTTGCCATCTGCATTGGTGATCGCAAATGCTCCAGTGTGGCGGCTTTCAACTATTCCACCGCGGGTTACTTCAGCAATAATTGGATTTGGCATTTAGATTCCCAGCACTTCTCGTTTAAAAAAGTGCGATAGCCTAAATGTTGCTCCGTCGCAAATGCCGCTTAGATGTGGACCTAATTTTATTAGACGTAGCGAAAAACGAAGATCGACCAGAGCAAGCAAATAAACAAGCCACCCCAAATCACTGTGCTGGCCCAGCCCACCCACAGCAACATGATGAAGCAGCTGCCGAGGATGCTGATGAACAAGCGGTCGCCTCTGGTGGTGTCAAGACGAAACACACCGTGACGAGGACCACCGCCCGGCACTTTAAATTCCCAGAAACCCATTGCAGCGATGGACGCAAAAATTGCGACGAAAAACACCGCGGTTGGCCAGGTCCACGCCATCCATGAAAGATCAAGCATATCAGCCTCCTTACACGCGGCCCAAGGCAAAGCCCTTGGCGATATAGTTGCGTACAAAATAAATAACGATGGCGCCTGGAATTAGCGTGAGTGAACCAGCGGCCGCCAGCAAGCCCAACTCATAACCAGATGCACTAGCCGTTTTGGTCATCACAGCGGCGATGGGTTTTGCAGCAACTGATGTTAAGTTTTTGGCCAACAACAACTCAACCCATGAGAACATGAAGCAGAAAAAGCAGGCCACACCAATGCCAGCGGCAATTGTGGGGATGAAAATGCGGAAGAAAAAATGCGGGAAGGAATAGCCGTCAACAAAGGCGGTTTCATCGAGCTCCTTCGGAATTCCACCCATGAAGCCCTCAAGAATCCACACGGCCAGCGGCACGTTGAACAACGTATGTGAAAGAGCCACGGCCCATGGTGTATCAAATAATTCCACAGCAGAATAAAGCTGGAAGAACGGCAACACAAACACAGCGGGCGGCGCCATGCGGTTTGAAAGCAGCCAAAAGAATAAATGCTTGTCACCCAGAAACCGGTAGCGCGAAAAAGCATAAGCTGCAGGCAGAGCGACTGACACACTGATCACGGTGTTTATGAAAACATAAGTGAGTGAATTGATATAACCATTATACCATGTGGGATCTGTTAAAATTTTACGGTAACTATCCAATGTGAAATTATGCGGATAAAGCGAGAAGCCACCGAGAATTTCGTTGGTGGTTTTGAAGCTCATATTGAGCAGCCAATAAATTGGCAGCATGAGAAAAATTATATAGAGCAATGGGACAAAGCGACTGCGCGATCTGTTCTGCGTGATCATTTTAATTGTCCTCGTCTTTCATCATCAATGTGTAAAATAACCACGACACAGCGAGGATGATTAAGAAATAAATCAGGGAGAATGCAGCAGCTGGCCCTAAATCAAATTGCCCAATCGCGGTTTTCACAAGGTCTAGCGACAAGAAAGTTGTAGAGTTTCCGGGGCCGCCACCCGTCATCACTTGTGCTTCGGTATAGATCATAAATGAATCCATGAAACGAAGCAGCACAGCAATGGTGAGAACGTGTTTCAATTTTGGCAATTGAATGTAGCGGAAAATTGCAAAACGCTTTGCACCATCCACTTTGGCTGCTTGATAATAAGCATCGGGAATGGACACCAGACCTGCATAACACAGCAACACGACCAGTGATGTCCAATGCCAGATGTCCATCAATATGATTGTGAACCATGCCGCAAATGGTTGGCGCGTGTAATTATAATTAATGCCCAGCGAGTTTATTGCTTTGCCAAGCAAACCAATATCGGGAAGCGCCATGATGTTCCACATAGATCCCACCACATTCCACGGAATCAGCAACGGCAACGACATGAGGACAAGGCACACTGAAACCCACGGCCCTTTGCGCGGCATGGTGAGGGCGATTGCAAGCCCCAACGGAATTTCAATCGCCAGAACAATTGCTGAGAACAATATATTGCGGCCTAATGCTGAATGAAAACGCTCTGAATGCAATACATTTTGAAACCATTGCACACCTGCCCATGTGAACACGTTGTCGCCAAACGTTTCTTGCACGGAATAATTGACCACAGTCATCAAGGGAATGAGCGCGTTGAACGCGACCATGAGAAAAACTGGCAAAACCAAGAACCAAGCTTTTTGATTTACAATTTTTCTGCTCATCGTGCTTGCCCCACAAGCCAATCATTTGCATAGATTTGTGTGTGACTTTTGTCGAATGCGAGTTTAACTTTTCCCGTCGGGACCGATTCATTTTCTGGCACCAATAATTTAATGCTGCTGCCGTCTGCATGAGTTTCCACAATACGGAAACGACCAGCATCAGATACTTTGACCACATCTGCTTCAATGCCATTTTTGGCAAAAGTTACAAATTCTGGTCGCACGCCAATTTCTAATTTCGAATGGCTGCTGGTAACTTGCTTTGTATTTTCGGCGTCTACAATTTGGCCCGCAAAGAAAGCTTTGCCGCCCTTAACTTCGCAGGGCAAAATGTTCATGCCGGGCGAACCAATGAAGTGACCCACAAACGTGTGGTGCGGCTTTTCGAAAAGTTCCACAGGAGTGCCCTGCTGAACAATTTCACCATTGTTCATCAGCACAACCTGATCGGCGAACGTCAAAGCTTCAGTTTGATCATGGGTTACATAAATCATGGTGCGCTTGGTTCGCTGATGGAGCTCTTTGAGTTTGGAACGGAGCTGCCATTTTAGATGCGGATCTATCACCGTGAGCGGCTCATCAAACATGATCGCACTCACGTCTGAGCGTACCAGTCCACGGCCCAGCGAAATTTTCTGCTTGCCATCAGCGGTAAGGCCCGATGCCCGGTTGTGCAGTGTAGCGGTGAGATCCAGCATTGCGGCAATTTCTTTAACCCGAGGATCAATCTTAGACTCGGCAAGACCACGATTGCGCAATGGAAATGCCAAATTATCATAGACCGTCATGGTGTCATAAATAACTGGGAACTGAAACACTTGGGCGATGTTGCGTTCTTCTGGCGAAGCTCTTGTGACATCCTTGCCATCAAACTTTATGGTGCCATCTGAAGGAACGAGAAGACCGGAGATGATGTTGAGCAAGGTTGTCTTGCCGCAGCCTGATGGGCCAAGCAGCGCATATGCGCCGCCGTCCTGCCAATCAATTGACAGCTTTTTCAGCACATAGTCTTCATCACGCGACGGTTCGGAAATATAGGAGTGGCGTAGGTTTTCAATTGAGATTTTAGCCATTACGACACCAGCCTCCCCTTTTCATCAAAGAACAGGCTTTGGTCTAAATCCACAAACAGTTCAGTGTTGGAACCAATGGGCATGGCGTGAATGCCGTGCGATTGGCTGATCCACGTTTGGCCATTCACCTGAGCGTGGATTACGCTTTCGGAACCGGAAATTTCCGTGACGATTACAGATGCCCTGAAGCTGCCGATGGTCTTCCCATTTTTAAATGGTGCGATGTTGTGCGGGCGAATGCCGATCGTGTAATGGCCATCTCTTAAGTTTTTACCAGCAGCACCAACGGGCCATTTTTTATTGTCAAAAATATGAATATCTGATCCGCGCTTTTCAATTTTTGCAGTGTTCATGGGCGGTTCCGAAAACACTTGTGCAGTTATCAAATCCTGCGGGCGACGATAGCTGGTGGATGTCGGTCCAAATTGTGTGATACGGCCTTCATGCATTGTTGCGGTGTTGCCACCAAAAAGCAAAGCTTCGCTTGGTTCGGTGGTTGCATACACCACGATGGCATCGCGATCTGCAAAAATCTTAGGAAGCTCGTCGCGCAATTCTTCGCGCAGTTTGTAGTCTAAATTCGCCAGCGGCTCGTCGAGCAAAATAAGATCGCTGTCTTTTACGAGCGCGCGCGCTATGGCGGTGCGTTGCTGCTGGCCGCCGGACAATTCTGATGGTTTTCGTTTTAACATGGGGCCAAGGCGTAAAAGTTCTGCAGCCATGCCAACACGGCGCTCAATCTCTTTGGAGTCCATGCCAGCAACGCGCAAGGGTGACGCGATGTTGTCGTATACATTGTAGTTCGGATAATTGATGAACTGTTGATAGACCATCGACACATTGCGCTTTTGCACAGATGTCTTTGTTGCATCAGCTCCGCGAAAAAAAATCTGGCCTGATGTTGGTTTTTGAATGCCGGCGATCAGTTGCATCAGTGTGGTCTTACCAGCAAGTGTAGTGCCCAAGAGGACATTGAAACTGCGCGGTTCAAAAAGCAAAGACGTGTCATAGATGAGCGTGTTGGCGCCATCGCGTTTTGTTAGATTTTTAAGTTCCAGAGACATAAGTTCAGCACCTCAAACCATCGGGGTGCGCTTTTACACGCACCCCGCGGTTAGCCTTGGGAGAGGACTATTTAATTACTCAGTTGTCCAACGCTTAATGAGGTCTTCATAAGCAATGGTTTCACCTTTTGGTTTTTCGTTATCAAGCTTAGCCCATGGAGCATGGTCTTTGCTCAACCAATGCGATGGGTCCATGGCTTCGTTCAAACGTGGGCCGCAATCATGGTATGTGTGGTTGGCTTTGTCTGCCGCTTCCATACGACCCATCACAGTGTCCATTTGTTCGGCCAAACGGTCCATCGCTTGCTGGGCTGTGAATGCACCAGAGTTGATATCACCAATGTTTTCCCAGAAGAGCTGAGCAAGCTTCGGATAATCAGGCACGTTCACACCTGTTGGTGACCAAGCGACACGATCTTTCGAGCGATAGAACTCAATCAAACCACCCAACTTTGGTGCACGCTCGGTAAATGAAGCATGACGTACGGTTGAGTCGCGGATGAAGGTGAGACCGACATGGCTCTTCTTCACGTCCACTGTTTTGGAGTCAACAAACTGGGCATAGAGCCAAGCTGCTTTGCGGGCATCGACGGGTGTGGAATTAAACAATGTCCACGAACCCACATCTTGATAGCCGCGTTGAGAGCCATCTTTCCAATATGGGCCATGTGGTGATGGAGCCATTTTCCATAAAGGGGTTCCGGCATCATCAACTGTATTGTTGCCTTCGCTTTTTGGAACGACCAAAGACGCAGTGAAAGCTGTGTACCAGAAAATTTGCTGGGCTACGTTGCCTGAACCGAGAGCTGGCAGGGATTGATAGAAATCCATGTCGGCTGCAGATGGAGGAGCATATTTGCGCAGCCATTCATCCCATTTGGAAACGGCATAAACTGCTGCCGGCGAGTTGGTGCCGCCACCACGAGACACTGATGCGCCTGAAGGATTGCATGAATCTTTTTCCATGCGAATACCCCATTCATCAACCGGCCTGCCGTTTGGTTGACCCACGTCAGCTTCACCAGCCATCGAGAGCCAAGCATCGGTCATGCGCCAGCCAAGATCGGGAGCGCGTTTGCCGTAATCCATGTGGCCATAGATTTTTACGCCATCAATTTCTTTGACGTCTTCAGAGAAAAATTGGGCAATGTCTTCGTAAGCCGACCAGTTCACTGGCACGCCTAAATCATAACCATATTTTGCTTTGAATTTTTCTTTAAGATCAGGACGCGCAAACCAATCGGCACGGAACCAATAGAGGTTTGCGAATTGTTGATCAGGCAATTGCCACAGCTTGCCATCTGGACCTGTGGTAAATTTCAGTCCCATGAAGTCATCAAGATCGAGACCCGGATTGGTTACGTCTTTGCCTTCGCCAGCCATCCAGTCTGTCAGGTTGATCGCAGATTGCAGACGCGAATGGGTTCCGATCAAATCAGAATCGTTGATGTAAGCATCATAAAGATTGCGATTGGTTTGCATCTGGGTTTGCACAGCTTGCACAACTTCGCCCTCACCAAGAATTTGGTGATTTACTTTGATGCCGGTAATTTCTTCAAATGCTTTGGTCAGCACTGTCGATTCATAGGTGTGGGTTGGAATGCCTTCGGACAGCACGTTGATTTCCATGCCCTTGAATGGTTCTGCAGCTTTGATGAACCATTGCATTTCTTTCATCTGGTCATCAGTTGAAAGTGTTGAGGGTTGGAATTCCGCATCGATCCATTTTTTTGCGGCGGCCTCATCCGCATAGCTAGGGCTTGCCAGCATATATAGTGCAGCAGCAGCCGTGGCCAAAAGCTTTAACTTCATTTGTGTTTCTCCCATTCGACGTTTTTTTCAGCCCTGTGTTCGGACTTGCAACAACTTCAAACGAAAGAAAACGAAAGTCAATAGAGAAAATTTCGAAAGCATTGTGCGATGCGACGAACATATTGCAGCGCAATGTTGCTTTAAACGAAAAAAAGTGAAAGAACACACGTGAGCTATTTTTCATTAGCTTTCTCTTCTGACTCAGTCTTTAACACCGTAATTTAATTGAAACATTGCCATGCTTGCACTTAGTCCACGTCAGAACCAAATCCTCAATCTTGCCCGACAATTGGGTAATGTTGTTGTGGAAGATTTAGCCGAACGCTTTGATGTAACGCCGCAAACAATTCGCAAAGATTTGAACGAACTTTGCAACGCCAGACTTTTAGCACGCACCCATGGTGGAGCCATGCTGTCGTCAGGTGTGCAAAATATGGCTTATGAAGCACGACGCCAAATTTCAGCGGCAGAAAAACAAGCTATGGGCCAGCACGCGGCCAAACTCATCCCAAATAATTGTTCGTTGTTTATCAATATCGGAACAACCACGGAAGAAGTGGCACGCGCCCTGATCCACCACGAAGGATTGCTGGTGATTACCAACAACATTCATGTAGCAACAACTTTGATGCACCACCCCCATATTGAGGTGATGGTTGTGGGCGGCATGGTGCGGCGGAGCGACGGCGCAGTTTTGGGTGAACAAGCCGTTGATCTCATTGCCCAGTTCAAGGTCGACCATGCTGTGATGGGTGTTTCGGCTATTGATGATGATGGCGCTTTACTCGATTTCGACTACCGCGAAGTGCGGGCCGCGCAAGCCATTATGCAAAATTCGCGCAATGTTATTTTGGTTGCCGATTCCATGAAATTTTCACGCTCTGCGCCCGTGCGCATCGGACACCTTTCACAGGTAGATATCTTCGTGTCCGACAAGGCGCCCCCTGAACCCATCATCGAACTCTGCCGCCATAAGGGCGTCCAAATTGAAATTGTAGACGTAACTGGCGCGTTAGAACTTGAGACCGGAAACACATTATGACGTTTGATTTATTCATCATTGGCGGCGGCGTGAATGGCTGCGGCATTGCACGAGATGCGGCGGGGCGCGGGCTTTCAGTTTTTTTGGCTGAGAAGAATGACTTGGCATCGGGCACGTCTTCCGCCTCAACCAAACTCATTCATGGCGGGTTGCGTTATCTTGAGCATTATGAATTCCGCCTAGTGCGCGAAGCTTTAATTGAGCGTGAAGTTCTTCTGAAATCTGCGCCCCATATCATTTGGCCCTTACGATTTGTTTTGCCACACCATGCGGGTTTGCGGCCGCGGTGGTTGGTGCGCTTGGGTTTGTTTATGTATGATCATCTGGGTGGTCGGAAAATTTTACCGGCGACGCGCAGCATCGATTTTCATAGCGATGTTACGGGCAAGCCTCTCAAAGATGAATATTTAAAGGGCTATGAATATTCGGATTGTTGGGTGGAGGATTCACGTTTGGTCGTTTTGTTGGCGCAAGATGCTGCGGAGCGCGGCGCTGTAATCCGTACACGGACGATTGTTAAACGAGCCACGCGGGTGGCAGGTGGTTGGGAGATTGCAATCAGCACTACCGAAGGCGCAGAAGAAATTATTTCAGCGAAAGTCCTTGTCAATGCCGCAGGCCCATGGGTGAGCGACGTATTATCGCAAGTTGTGGGGCGCAACGACCCGGATAAAATTCGCATGGTGAAAGGCAGCCATTTGGTTGTTGATAAACTATATGATCATGATCGCTGCTATATCTTTCAAAATGCTGATGGCCGCATTTGTTTTGCAATTCCTTATGAAACGAATTTCACATTGATTGGCACCACTGACGAGGACCACACAGGTGACCCCGGCAAGCCTGAAATTACGCAAGCAGAAACTGATTATTTGCTGGCTGCAGTTGGCGAGTATTTTAAACGCCCGCTTACGCGCGATATGGTGCGGTGGTCATATTCCGGTATCCGTCCCCTCTATGATGATGGGGCGAGTAAGGCCCAAGAGGCAACGCGTGACTATGTTTTGAAACTGGATCACTCCGGAAACTTGGCGCCACTGCTTTCAGTTTTTGGTGGGAAAATTACCACGCATCGCAGGCTTGCCGAATCTGCTCTTGAAAAACTAAAGCCATTTTTTCCAAACACAAAAGCGCCATGGACGGCCAAAGCAAGTTTGCCTGGTGCTATGCCTTATGCCGATGTTGCAAACTATATTGCCACGCAGCAAAAAGTTTATTCCTTTTTGAAGCCGCAAAATGTATTGAGGCTTTTCCGTGCTTATGGCACGCAGATGCAAGAGATTTTGCGGGACGCGCGGTTTGCATCTGATCTTGGTAAAAGTTTCGGCCCAATCAGCGAGCGCGAAATTGAATATTTGCGCAAACATGAATGGGTGCAAACTGCAGATGATATTTTATGGCGGCGATCCAAATTGGGTTTGCACATGAAACCCGAAGATGTTCAAGCCCTGCGATTACACATGGGTGAAGGCGTTAAAGCTAAAAAATCAAAGAAGGTTTGAAAATGGCTGATTATATTTTGGCAATTGATCAGGGCACCACTTCAACACGGGCCATTGTATTCGACAAAAAATTAGATCCAATTGCCAGCGCACAAAAGGAATTCAAGCAATATTATCCTGCTTCTGGGTGGGTGGAACATGACGCTGAAGAAATTTGGAAGTCTGTTCTTACCACGGTGAAGGCCGCCATTAAAAAAGCCCGTATCAGTTCGGCCAACATAAAGTCCATCGGCATTACCAATCAGCGCGAAACCACAGTTATTTGGGACCGTAAAACCGGAAATGCTATTCACAACGCAATCGTGTGGCAAGATCGACGCACGGCAGATATTTGCCGCGATTTAAAGACAAAGGGCTTTGAAAAAGTTGTCACCCACAAAACTGGATTGTTGCTTGATCCTTATTTTTCTGGAACCAAGGTTGCGTGGATTCTCGACCATGTGAAGGGTGCGCGGGCGCGGGCTGAAAAAGGCGATCTTTGTTTTGGAACCATCGATTCGTTTTTGATCTGGCGGTTGACGGGTGGCAAGATGCACGCCACGGACGCTACAAATGCTTGCCGAACACTGCTTTATAACATTCACTCGGGCCTGTGGGATGACGAGTTGCTCGGCACGCTTAATGTTCCCCGCATTATGTTGCCAGAGATTAAAGATTGTGCCGCCGATTTTGGTGTGACGGATAAAAAATTATTTGGCTCTGAAATCCCCATTGGGGGTGTGGCAGGTGATCAACATGCCGCGGCCATCGGTCAAGCTTGTTTCGATCCCGGCATGATGAAATCAACTTATGGCACTGGCTGTTTTGCCATCATGAATACGGGGGATGCTCTCGTGGTTTCACATAATCGCCTGCTGACGACATTGGCTTACCAGCTCGATGGCAAACGGACATACGCGCTGGAAGGCGCTATTTTTATTGCGGGGGCTGCTGTGCAGTGGCTGCGCGACGGCCTTAAAGTTATCAAATCGGCTCAAGAAACCGGCGCATTGGCCAAGGCTTCTGATCCGATGCAACAGGTTTATTTGGTGCCAGCTTTTGTGGGGTTGGGAGCGCCCTATTGGGACGCTGATGCACGGGGCGCATTGTTTGGTCTGACGCGCGGCACCACCAACAAAGAGCTCTCGCGCGCTGCGCTAGAATCAGTCTGCTATCAAACGCGCGACTTGTTAGAGGCTATGAAAAAAGATTGGGGCCAGTCCGGGCAAACGGTGTTGCGCGTTGATGGTGGTATGACAGCATCTGATTGGACCCTGCAAATGCTTGCAGATATTTTAGATGCACCGGTTGATCGGCCTAAAGTTTTAGAAACGACGGCACTTGGGGCCGCCTATCTGGCTGGCCTGCAAGCCGGATTTTTGCCACCGCCACAGAAGTTTGCCAAATCTTGGAAACGAGACACGCGCTTTTTACCAAAAATGAAAGCAGCTGAGCGTGACAAAAAATATGCAGGCTGGAAAGAAGCCGTGCGGAAATTATTGGCCTGAACCATAATTCCGCTTTCGACTTGTCTCGTCAGCCAAGCATCGGCTTCACGTAAGTGTAAAATTCTGGTGCACCCCGATAAATCATTTCGCCAGCAACATAAACAATGATGGCTAAACCGACATAGCCTATCCAACGATGGCGTTGCAGAAGGCCTGCGATAAATGAGGCTGCAAGACCCATCATGGCGATTGATAGAGCCAAGCCGAATATTAAGATTGAAGGGTGTTCTCTTGCTGCACCGGCAACCGCCAGAACATTATCGAGTGACATCGAAATATCGGCGACGACGATCAGCCATGCCGCTTGAGCAAAAGTCTTGCTGGGGCCTGAACCTGCAATTTTTCCATCTGCGTCAAAATCTTCATTGGTAACTGCTTCAACGCCTTCCCCAACGGATTTGCTGTGGTCGCGCAATTCACGCCACATTTTCCAGCACACCCATAGAAGCAAAAGGCCGCCAACTAATAACAATCCCGGAACTTGCAAAAGTTGCGTCGCAACCAAAGCAAAGCCAATGCGCAAAACTGTTGCGGCAATGATACCAACGAGAATTGCCTTATTGCGCTGTACTTTCGGCAAGCCTGCTGCGGCCATGCCAATTACAATGGCATTATCACCTGCTAAGACCAAATCGATCATTATAACTTTAAAAAGGGCGGAAAGGGCCTCAGGGGTTAAAAATGATTCAATCACTACAATTTGGCCCTTTTTTCATTCGTTGCACTCCACATAGGGTGCCAAGTTGCCAAAAACAAGTCTAACTTGCCTCAACCTGCCAACAGCGCTTTTACCTCGTCCAAATATGGCATGGAGGGGGCGGTGCCCGGTCTGGTCACTGATATCCCTGCTACTGCACTTCCGAAGCGGGCCGCTGCTTCAGGGCTTTCACCCCGAGACAAGGCCGCGGCAAAACC
>JANOXS010000123.1:0-8128 GCA_031418535.1 Hyphomicrobiales bacterium
AGTTTTAGGAACTTACAATTGATCTGATGGCGGCCAATGCTTCTGGCGTATCTGCGTCGAGGACCACACCTTGATTGTCTACAGTGACTTCGACAACATCCTCCTTTAATTTTTCCAATAAGCCGCGTGCGCCTCTGTCGCCCTCGCAAGCCAGCAACGCCGAGAAATGTTCGGCCCCCCACAGCATTGGATTGCCATAGGTGCTCTCGTGCACAGGCACCACAATGCTGCGGTTTTCAGCGGGGTTAAATGCGGCAATCATGCGGTTTATATCTCGTGGATCAATCAGGGGCATATCGCCGAGACAAACTAAAATTGCATCGCAAGAATTTTGCAAGGCAGCCACACCTTTGCGAAGCGATGTTGCCAGTCCTTCAGCAAAAAGTGGATTGTGGATGATGGTGACATTTTGATTGGCAAGTGCTGAAGTCACATCTTCAGCTTGATAACCCGTGACCACACTGACGCTGGCGATTTGCGCTTCAACGATGCGCTCGATTGTTCTTGAAATCATCGGCTTGCCCTGTAGGTCTGCCAGCAATTTATTGCTGCCCATGCGTGATGATTTGCCGGCCGCCAAAACCAAAGCAGCAATGCGCGGTGCGGACGGGTGTGTGGGCTTTGGATCTCGCGGGCTGGGCCGTGACGGAATTTCCGCAAGCAAGCCACCAACACCCATGTCCATAATATCAGGCGGTGTTACGTCGATGCCTGCCATCACGCGGGCCAGCACCCAATCAAACCCGTTGGTTTTAAGCGAACGTGCGCAGGAGGGTACGCCGATCACAGTCCGATTGTTGATGCGCCCAAGCATGAGTAAATTTCCGGGATCAACGGGCATTCCCATGTGCAAAACTGTTCCGCCCGCCCTCACCAAACCAGAAGGAATTATATCCGCCCGGTCAACAATGGCCGAAGCCCCGAACAGCAAAATGATATCTGTATCAAGTTTTTGAATTTCAAAAGACACTGCTGCCTCGGTATGGTCACACAAAACCACAACTTCAAGAACCCCACCCATTGCTTCTAGACGTTCGCGAATTGCGGATTCAGATTTTGCGACGAGCGCCTGTTTTGTTTGCGGCAGCCGTGTGACAATCAACCCAACGCTTAAATTTTTAAATGGCGTCAGTTTGACGAGCGGTGCGTCCGCAATAATTTTCAAGGCGGAATTTAGTGCAGCACGTGATGTTGCAAATGGAATAATCTTAACGGTGGCCACCATATCGTGCTTTTTAACACGTGCATAATTTGGCAAGGTTGCAAGCGTCAAACTTTCGTGAACCAAATTTACACCTCGAATGCGGAGCGTGTCGAGGACGACAAGACCAGCTGCTTCTGCATATAAGTTAGCGCGGCCCGTGAAAGCTTCTTGGGACTGTATGAAAGGGCCACACACCGCGACCGACAATTTTCGAGCGGCGATATCTTCAGCTATGTCATCGGTATCTAAACGAGAAGCAATTATTTCAGTCACACCTGCGGCGATCAATGCTGCAGCGTCTTCTTTCGTAAGCGTTCGTCCTTTTTTGAAAGTCACATCGCCAACTCGCAAAGCGTGGGCAAGAATTGCGCCCTCGGCGTCGTGCGGGTCAAGTCTCCCAAATTTCATTTATGAGCCCATTCGCAAACACTTGGTCATCTCAGCCATCACTGAAATTGCAATTTCGGCCGCGCCAACCGAACCAATGTTTAAGCCTATCGGACCATGAATTCTGGCCAGTTGTTCATCCCCAAAGCCTGCGGCCCGTAAACGTTCTTGCCGCGCAATTTGGGTTTTCTTTGAACCCAGAGCGCCCACATAAAACACATCAGAATTCAAAGCCAATTCCAAAGCCGGATCATCAATCTTCGGATCATGGGTCAAGGCCATGAAGCCTGTGCGGGCGTCCAAGCTTAAATTTGGCAGTATATCTTGCGGCCATTCAGCACTCAGTGTGACATTGGGAAAACGTGCACCCGTGGCAAATGCACCACGTGGATCTACTACTGTAATGTCATAACCTGCGCTTTGAGCAATCGGAATAATACTTTGCGCAATGTGCACTGCACCGATGATCACCAACCGCAGGGGCGGATTATGGATGCTCACGAAATCATCGCCCACCATGCCAGACTTATCGAAGCGAAACGCATCTTCAAATTCTGCACCCCGTGCCACGATGCGCTGGGCACCGGTCGCTAATGTTGTCACCACGGCAATGGCGCGGCGATCAGTGCGGGCTTTTATAACCTCGTGGAGAATTTCGGCCTTCACGCCACGGGCTCCACATAAACCCGAATTTTTCCTCCACAGGCGAGGCCCACTTTCCATGCGGTTTCGTCAGCCACACCAAATTGCAAAGTTTTGGAATTTCCTGACGCGATGGCGTCAATTGCTTCGGTGATCACATCGCCTTCCACACAGCCGCCCGATACTGCACCCATGAAATGGCCCTCAGCATCAACGACAAGTTGGCTGCCCACGGGCTGGGGTGCTGATCCCCACGTTTCAATCACAGTGGCCAAGGCCAGTTTGCGCCCTTCACTCAGCCATTGAGCTGCAGTTTCTAAAATCACGACTTTTTCTCCAGCTACAGTGTTGCGTCATGCCTCGCCCAGAAACTCTAGGCGTGATAGCATGAACGATATCGGCTTTGACCTCAAAATTTTCAAAGCGCAATGAGTTATGCAGCCACACACAGCGTTTGGCATAGGGGTAGCGGTGCTGCACTGCACCAAAACCAAATTAAAAATTATCACGTAAGAAAAATATTATCAAATAAGCAAACCGTGGAGATGAAGATGTTCAGACATATAATGGCACTTATCTTGGCTTTTTTCCTATTCATGCCAGCCCATGCCGCAGAGCTTTCCGCAGTTGACAAAACCGACCTGCAAAATGTCATCACCGGGCAACTTGATGCCTTTAAAGCAGGCGACGGACCGAAGGCTTATTCCTATGCAGCCCCCCTTGTCACCAACGTATTCCCCACCGCGGAAATTTTCATGAGCATGGTGAAGCGCGGCTATGAACCCATTTTTCGGAACACCAAAAAAGTGTTCGGGACAATTGCAACCGACAGTCTGGGCCGCCCTGCTCAACATGTCACGATAACAGCCGCCGACGGAAAGCGCTATGAAGCGGTTTATGTGATGGAACTTCAGAAAGATGGCAGCTGGAAAATTGCCGGCGTACAGATGGTGGAAATTCCGGGGCTGGACGCTTAAAATCGGCGTTGTCATACTATATTCAGCGTGGCGTGCGTAAACATTCACTGTCACCGCAATCCAAGGAAATGAAGATCACATATAGGCTTGACATGTGAGTATGGTGGGCTGAGTATCTTAGGCCTCAACTGCGCGCTAAGAGGTGGGATCATGGGTCAGTTCACGCTCTTTATGTCTGGACTTGTGGTGTGGCTCGCAGTGTTCGTGACGCCTTCAAGTTCTACAGACTACACCAAGGCGGGGCCGTTTGCGGTTGGTCTCCAGAAACTCACGGTTCCCGACGCGACTGGCGATCATCCCTTTGCAACCATGGTCTGGTATCCTGCCGCAGGTACCGTGCCAGCACTCACAAGCGGGAGCCCGACTGCTTTACTGGATGCACCTCCAGCGACAACGGGTCCCTTTCCTTTGGTGGTCGTGATCCATGGAATTTCAGGCGCAGGCAGAATGTTTGGCGCGGTTGGACGGCACCTCGCATCCCATGGTTTCGTGGTCGCGGCAGCCGATTATGATACCGGACCTTTGCCTGATGGAGATACCTATGGAGATCAAAATGCGATAGGTCAGCTTTACGATCGTCCGGCCAACGTGGTGCGGGTGATTGGATATGCCGAAGCGTTGAGTGCCCAGGATGGGAAACTTCCTGGGGTCATAGACACCTCACGCATCGGCGTCTGGGGATTGTCGACCGGCGGTAGCACCGCGATCCAAGCGGCCGGCGCACAAGTTGACCTCAAAGAGCTTGACGCTTGGTGCGTTGACAAAAAGGAGGACGCAAATGCCACTGAAACGTGCCAATTCGTAGGCGCTGAAAAAGCCCTCGCAAAGCGCCATGGCGTTGCTGATCCGTTTGCGGCGCCACTGCCACCTGTTTGGGACCCTCGCGTGGCGGCCCTTGTCGCTGCAGCTCCGGGCGGGGAACTACACGCATTTGGCAACACAGGTATTGCGTCGGTCAAGGTGCCGACGCTGATCATGTTCGCTTCCGACGACCATGTTGTCTCGCCTGAATTCAACGCTTTATGGGCGTATGACAACATCGGTAGTCCAGATAAGGCGTTGGCTGTGTTTGATCACGGCGGGCACACATTGTTCATGACGTCATCTGCGCCACATTTCGATGACGCGACAGCATTGGCGACCGCGTTCTTTCTTGCGATCCTGAAACGTAACCCCGCCGACAGGGCTGCGCTGATGCCGAACGCGGTGTCATTTCCCGGTCTAAGCTACACAACGACTTTACATTAAGTTAGCGGACAGGTCGCGGTGTATTACGGTGACAGGTGTATTGCGGTGACAGTGGTGTATTGCGGTGGTATTGCGGTGGTATTGCGGTGACAGTGCACCTATTTGACATCACATCTCCCCTGTATTGCGGTGACAGTGCACCTATTTGACATCACATCTCCCCTGCTCTACTCTGTCGTCATGGCTCGCATTGCTCGTGTTGTTATTCCCAATCTTCCCCATCATGTTACCCAGCGTGGCAATGGGCGGCAGAAGACGTTTTTTACTGAGGCTGATTATGAGCTTTACCGAAATCTTCTTGCTGCGTCTTGCAAAAAAGCCCGCGTGGCCTGTTGGGCTTGGGTTCTTATGCCCAATCATGTGCATCTTATTTTAGTGCCCCGCAACGAGGATGGTTTGCGCGCAGCGCTTGCCCCTGTTCACCGCGCTTATGCTGGTATTATTCACGCGCGGCAGAAGAAAACCGGGCATTTTTGGCAAGGGCGTTTTGGTACCACGGTGATGGATGAGGGCCATTTGGCCGAGGCATTTCGTTATGTGCTGCTCAATCCGGTGCGGGCCAAACTTGTGACCAAACCAGATGCTTGGGAATGGTCCAGCGCTGGCGCTTATCTTAAAGGCAGGGACGATGGCTTGACTGATACTGGGCCAATGCTGGAGCGGTTTCCTGACATCAAAGCGCTGCTTTCTGCCGATGAAAACCAAGATAATTTGAAGCGTCTTCGCGCAGCTGAAACCATTGGGCGACCTGTGGGTCATGCGGCATTTATGAAATCAATCGAGAGAAAATCGGGCAGAAAGCTGGCGCCTGCAAAGGCTGGCCGCAAGCCAGCTCAGGACGTTTAATATGTGCACTGTCACCGCAAAAAGTTTAGGTCTGGCGGCTGTGATTATGGCGGGGACGGCTTTTATTGAGCATCTGAATGGCCGGATTTATATTTGTAAATGTGGGTTTGTGAAGTTGTGGGAGGGTGTGCCCAATGGGCCCGGAAATTCGCAACATATTGCTGATTGGTATTCGCTTTCACATGTCATTCATGGGTTTATTTTTTATGGCCTGATGCATCTGATTGCGCGGCGCATGTCTATGACGATGCGCTTGGGGATTGCAACGCTGATTGAATGTGGTTGGGAAATTCTCGAAAATTCAAGCTTCATTATCAATCGCTACCGCGAAGCCACAATCTCTCTCGACTACTTCGGCGATTCAATTTTGAATTCCATGTGTGACGTGGCATTTATGGTTTTGGGGTTTTGGGCTGCCAGCCGCCTGCCCGCTCGCGTCACAGTGGCTCTCGCGATCGCCATGGAATTTTTAGCGCTTTATGTGATCCGCGATAATTTGACACTGAACGTTGTGATGTTGTTGCATCCACTTGATGTCATCAAGAATTGGCAGGCGGCACTTTAAGCGCCGCCTGCTCGGTTCAATTAGTTATTCTCGCAGGTGATATCCGAGAATGAATAGGTAATGGCGTCTTTGCTGATTTTGCCATTGCCAATATAGCGCGTGGGAACCAGTTTTGTGAGCGGTGCCGATTGATTGAAATCTTCAGCATCATCCCAGCCTTTTGCTTCGCAATAAGCATCTGCTGCAGTTTGACCGTCGCAGCCGTTGTTTTTCTTAAAGCAATAAGCCAGACGTGCCCCACCAATTTTGGGCTTCTTATATGTGTGAGTGTCACCACCGGAGCCAGGGCTTGGTGGTGGGCCGGGAGGTGGAGGTGGTGGACCGGCATCTGGTTTTTCACAGGTTATAAATGTGAAGCCATCACAGCTTGCGTCGGCGCATTGTTGGCCCGTGCCGATCACAATTGTTGGTGTGGCAGCGCCAATATCATTGGCGATTTCAGAATTGTTTGATTGGGTGAAACCCTTTGATTGGCAGAACTGATCAGCCGCTGGCTTGCCGCATTGGGCACCCCAAACACGGCACCAATCCAGCCTGAACACTCCAACCTTGGGTTTGACGAAATCTTGTTCGAGCGCTTGGGCTGAACCAATACTGCCAGCGATAGCCAGCCATGCTAAAGCAAACACATGTGCAATTTTCATTTGCAACTCCTTTGATAGGCCCCACTGGTTCGAATCTAACAGAAATTTGCAGGCAGCGCCACATGTCGGAAAAACTTGGGCCACTGGCGCATTTCTCTCGCCAAATTCTCAACTTCTGAACTATCCTCTTGATGAGGAGATTATCATGCAATCAAAAGTTATCATCACCGCAGCCATCACTGGTTCAGGCGATACCGTGGGCAAACACCCGGCTATCCCGGTCACTCCGCAGCAAATCGCAGATTCAGCTTTGGAAGCGGCTAGCGCTGGAGCGACCATCGTACATTGCCATGTGCGCAATGTTGTGACGGGCAAAGGTACGCGCGATGTTGACCTCTACCGCGATGTGATGGAAAAAATACGCGCCAAGAATTCAAGCATTATCATCAATTTCACCGCAGGCATGGGTGGCGATTTGGATGTTGGCCCCGGCGAAGAGCCAATGAAATGGGGACCGGGCACGGATTTAGTTGGCCCGCAAACGCGTTATCTCCACATTAAAGAACTGCGACCTGAAATTTGTACCATTGATTGTGGCACAATGAATTTTGGCGATAGCAATAACATCATGGTGCAAACACCGCTGCAGTTGCGCGAGCAAGCCAAACTCATCCAATCCTATGGCGTGAAGGCTGAAATGGAAGTGTTTGATTCCGGCCATGTGTGGTTCGCATCCAAAATGTGCGAAGAAGGCTTGATGGATGAGTTGCCGCTGTTCCAGCTTTGCCTCGGCATTCCGTGGGGAGCGCCTTACAACACTGAGACCATGGCTTACATGAAATCTCAACTGCCGAAAAATGCCATCTGGGCCGCCTTCGGCATTGGCCGCAATGAGTTTCCAGCGGTCGCTCAAGCTGTGTTGCTGGGTGGCCATGTGCGCGTGGGGCTGGAAGATAATCTCTATCTCGACAAGGGCGTGTTTGCCAGCAATGCTACATTGGTTGAGCGCGCTGTGAAGATCATCGAAATTCTCGGCACTAAAGTGGCAACACCCGATGAAGGCCGCAAGATTTTGGGGTTAAAAGCACAATGACACTAACACTGGCACTCGTTGTTAAAATTCCGGCCGATGGGATTGCCAGTTTCGACGAATACGAAAATCTCGTTTTGCCACTATTGAAAAACCATGGCGGAACTTTGCAGCGAAGACTACGGACTCAAAATCACATGACAGAGATTCACATTCTATCATTTGAATCACAAGCGGCTTTCGATGGTTTTTTAGCTGATCCTGAGCGTCAGAAACATCGTGATCTCCTCCTAAAATCAAACGCGACAACCGAACTCTTTAATGTGGAAGACTTGATATGAAGCCAAAAACTATCGGCATTGCTGGTACAGGCCTGATCGGCGCTGGTTGGGCCGCACGGGCACTCATTCGCGGCATCAACGTAATTGCCTATGATGTTTCGCCATCCGCCGAAGCCAAGCTAAAAGCTCAGATCAAAATCGCCTGGCCTTCGATGGAAAAACTACTCGGCAAGCCAAAGAAAAAAGGCAAGCTCATCTTCACTACTGATCTTTCAGAAATGGCAAGCAAAGCCGAATTCATCCATGAAGCAGCGCCTGAACGCGAGGCCCTCAAAATCAAACTGTTCAAAGATATTGACGCGAT
>JANOXS010000124.1:0-23871 GCA_031418535.1 Hyphomicrobiales bacterium
GCTTTCCCACTTAGCTCGGGACCTCATCCGGCCTTCGCCCACCTTCCCCACAGGAGAAGGGTTAATACAAACATCTCCCTTCTCCTTTGGAGAAGGTGGCCGAAGGCCGGATGAGGTCCCTAGCTACGTGGGAAAGCTCTAGCCTTGTCGCTTACTGCGATCAAGCAAGATTGAGCGCGCGAAAAATCCTGCCACCGCCAAAAGTGCTGCCGCCAGCCCAAACCACGTAATCGCATAGCCCAAATGATTGTTGCTGAGTTCCACTTGTGCAGGGTGAACACGGATAGATGTGGTCAGTCCATAAGTGATGTCTGGTTTTTGCAATACAAAGGGTGCAATTTTTGCATCTTGGGGCGCTTTGGCGGCCGCCCACATAGCGGGCAAGTCCCACCAATACCACGTATTGCCAGTTTCATCATTGTCATTGTCAAAAATACCACGGCCTTTTTTGTGAAGGCGAATGAGGCCATAGATTTCTGGGCCCAAAACATTTGTTTCAGCGATTTGTTTGGTGGACGAAGGGCCGGAATCCAGCAGAACAAATATGCCGTCAGTGCTGATAAATGGCACGATGATTTCCCATCCGGGTTTGCCATCGAACGAGGTGATCTTGGCAAGGGCGTGAACACGATCAACTTGGCCTTCAACTTTGACCATCATGTATTCTATATCTTCGCCCTTGTCTTGCCGTGCCATTGCCTCGGCCAGAGTTATGGGCGCTGCATCCATGCGCGCTTCAAGTTGGGCGATGAGTTTGGTTTTTTCAGCGAGCCGGAAAATTTGCCAGGTGCCGAGGCTGCATAAAATGACGAAGCCGATCGTGGAAGCCAAGAGTAATGGCCAAAGCCTTTTCACTGCTGCTTGCCCTCATGGGCATTTTGAACCCATTGCTGGCAGATGAGAAAACCTTTGGCGGGGCGAAGGAGAATCATCGGAATAATTATGAGCACGGGTATGGCAATCATCACATGCACCCAGAATGAGGGGCTATAGGCCACTTCAACGCCGAGGATTGAGCCTACGCCAAACACACAGGCAAACAACATCACAAACCATGTGGCACCGTCACCACTATCTGCAAAATCATAAGACAGTCCGCAAGAGTTGCAAGATTTGGCGACTGTCAAATAGCCGCTAAAAAGTTTACCCCGGCCGCAGCGCGGGCACTTGCCACCGATCCCGGTTTTAACAGGCGAGATCGGTGGGTAATAATTTTCTGTCATTATTCGACTGGCAACACGCCGCCATAGTTGCCCCAGATATAAACGGCGGCAAACAGGAACAGCCAGACCACGTCCACGAAATGCCAATACCAAGCGGCGGCTTCAAATCCGAAATGTTGCTTTGGTGTGAACTCACCTTTGAGGGCGCGGAACAGACACACGATCAAAAAGATAGTTCCCACAAGAACATGGAAACCATGGAAGCCTGTGGCCATGTAAAATGTCGAGCCATAAATATTGCCGCCATTGGCATTACTGAAAGCAAACAAGGCATGGGCATATTCATAGGCTTGAATACAGGTGAACAGCGCGCCCAAAACAATGGTCAGAATTAAACCATTGACCAAACCTTTACGATCATTGTTGAGCAAAGCATGGTGCGCCCATGTGACAGTGGTGCCCGAGGTGAGCAAGATCAAAGTGTTGACTAGAGGCAAATGGAATGCGTCTAAAACTGTTGTTCCAGCTGGTGGCCAGATGCCGCCAGTGGCGACAACGCGGGCTGCCAATTTAGCTTCGCCTGCAAAGAGACTGGCATCAAAAAAGGCCCAGAACCACGCCACGAAGAACATGATTTCGGATGCGATGAACATTAACATGCCATAGCGCAAGTGGAGTGCGACCACGGGTGTGTGATCGCCCGCATGGGCTTCCTTGATGATGTCCCGCCACCACATGAACATGGTGTAGAGCACAAGTGCAAAACCGACATAGAGACCAATCGACGTGCCGCCGTGCATCCATGTTACGGCACCGACAGCTAGGATGAATGCAGACGCTGCACCAATGGCTGGCCATGGACTTGGATTGACCAAGTGATAGTCGTGATTTTTGGCATGTGCATCGGCCATGATAGTTTGCTCCTTAGTTCGTTTTGGCTTCGGCGGTTTTATCCGCGTCGGCAGGATAGAAAGTATAGGATAATGTAATTTCGTGAATGCCTTTGGCATCGGGATCGTCGAGTATTGCCGGATCAACAAAATAAGAAACCGGGAATTCTTTAGCTTCGCCCGGCGTCAACGTTTGCTTGGTGAAGCAGAAACACTGAATTTTATTGAAGTATGCGCCAGCCGAGGGTGGCGTGACATTGAACACAGCGCTGCCTGTTAAAGCCTTATCGCCCACATTCTTGGCATCAAAAAAGGCCAAGGCCTGCTCGCCGATTTTGATTTTCATTTCGGTTTGGCGGGGCTGAAAATTCCATGGCAAAGCGCCCGACGTATTGGCATCAAAGCGAATGGAAATAAATTGGTCAGTTGATTGTGCAGGTGCTGCATCAGCGCGTTGCGTGGTGCCGCCAAAACCTGTGGCTTGGCAGAAAGCTTTATAGAAAGGCACGGCCGCATAAGACAAGCCCAGCATCGCAAAAGTCACACCAGCTGCGGTGAAGGCCACGCGAAGATTATTGGCGTTGCTCATACGTGAACACCATGCGCTGCTTGATAGATTTTGACCACAGTTGTGATGAACACAATCACCAACAAAGCGGCCAAGCAAATGGCCATTACAGTTGCGCGCTTGCGGCGGCGCTTTAAATCTTCGGGCGTGAAAGCTTTGATTTCGGTCACATCAGCACCGGAAGATTGAGCAGGCGTTCAACCAAGATGAGGCTGAATACTGCAAAAAGCCAATAAATTGAAAACCCAAACAGATGCTTGCAGGCTTTATCAGACACGGCCCCTTCTGGTGCGCGATAAATATCGACAGCCGCTTTGAGGAACACCAGCGTGAGAAAACCTGCGCCCGCTGCATAAAGCAATCCAGCAGTGCCTGTTAAAACAGGTAAAGCTACTGTGGGCACCAACAACAGTGAATAAATCAAAATTTGCTTGCGGGTTTCAGGTCGGCCTGCAACATTTGGCAACATAGGAATGTTGGCAGCCTCGTAGTCACCTTCACGGAACAAGGCCAGCGCCCAAAAATGTGGCGGGGTCCACATGAAAATAAGGAGGAACAATGCAATAGAGCCCAAATCAACCGACTGGGTTACGGCAACCCAAGCCACCATGGGTGGGAAGGCTCCAGCGGCTCCCCCAATCACGATGTTTTGCGGCGTAAAGCGCTTCAAGCCGATCGTGTAAATGACGACGTAGAAAAATATCGTGAATAAAAGCAACGCCGCAGATTGCCAATTTACCAACAATCCCATCATTACAACTGAGCCCGCAGCCAGTGTCATGCCGAAGCCTAAAGCTTCACCGGGTTCAATTGCTCCGCGCGGAATGGGGCGCTTTGCGGTGCGTTTCATCACGGCATCTATGTCTGCCTCATACCACATGTTTAAGGCGCCAGACGCACCTGCACCCAAGGCGATGCAAAGAATTGTGATAAACCCAAGCCACGGATGAATATGACCGGGAGCCGCAACCAACCCAACAATCGCCGTAAAAATAACCAGCGACATGACACGCGGCTTGAGTAGTGCAAAATAATCAGATGCCGTTCCCTGCCCACCGAGCGGGAGAGTTACATCTGAAAATTCCGCGTGTTCAATTGACATTGGTTTACTTGATAATTGGAAGCGTATTGAACTGATGGAATGGTGGGGGAGATGGCAATGTCCATTCCAAAGTTGTGGCACCAACACCCCAAGGGTTTGCTGGAGCTTGTACTTTCTTTGAGTAGGCCGAGAACACACCAACCAAGAAAATCAACACGCCAAAGGCTGAGATGAGTGAGCCCCACGTGGAGACTTCATTCCAAGCTTCGTAGGCTGCCGGATAATCAATGTATCGACGCGGCATTCCGGCAAGGCCAAGGAAATGTTGTGGGAAGAACAAAATGTTCACGCCGACAAAGGTTACCCAGAAATGGGCCTTGGCAATGGTTTCATTGTAAAGATAGCCCGTTATCTTGGGGAACCAGTAATACCATCCGCCAAAGATTGCGAATACGGCACCCAGCGACAAGACGTAATGGAAATGTGCCACTACGTAATATGTGTCTTGTAAGCTGCGGTCTACACCAGCATTGGCCAAGACAACGCCAGTCACACCACCAACAGTGAACAAGAAGATGAACCCAATTGCCCAGAGCATTGGCGCTCTGAATTCAATTGAACCGCCCCACATTGTAGCAATCCATGAAAATATCTTCACGCCAGTTGGAACGGCAATGATCATGGTTGCTGCCAAGAAATAAGCTTGGGTGTCAGCATCAAGACCAACGGTATACATGTGATGTGCCCAGACTACGAAGCCCACCACGCCGATTGCTACCATCGCATAGGCCATGCCCAAATAGCCAAACACTGGCTTCTTCGAGAATGTGGAGATGATGTGGCTGATGATGCCGAAGCCCGGCAAAATCAAAATGTAAACTTCAGGATGGCCGAAGAACCAAAACAGATGTTGGAACAACACGGGATCGCCACCCTTTGAGGCCACGAAGAATGATGTGCCGAAATTACGGTCGGTCAACAACATGGTGATGCCGCCAGCCAAAACTGGGAGCGATAATAACAGCAGGAACACAGTGACCAAAACTGACCACACAAAGAGTGGCATTTTGTGCAAGGTCATGCCGGGGGCACGCATGTTGAAAATTGTCGTGATGAAATTGATGGCACCCAAAATCGAAGACGCACCAGCAAGATGCAGCGATAGAATTGCATAATCCATTGCCGGGCCGGGTTGGCCTGATGTTGAGAGTGGTGGGTAAATCGTCCAGCCACCGCCCACACCGTGCATACCGGGCGGACCTTCAACAAACATAGATATAAGCAACAAGCCGAAAGCTGGAATGAGCAACCAAAATGAAATGTTGTTCATGCGCGGGAAGGCCATATCGGGTGCGCCAATCATTAAAGGCACAAACCAATTGCCGAAGCCACCAATCATCGCGGGCATAACCATGAAGAAGATCATGATCAGGCCGTGAGCGGTCACAAACGCATTATACATTTGCTTGCCGTTATCGATGGCCGAATCTGCTGACACACCATAAACCATTTGGGCAAGGCCGCCGAAATACTGAATGCCGGGATGGGCCAACTCTAAGCGCATCATCACAGAAAGGAAGCCGCCTAGAACGCCTGCCATGATAGCAAACCACAGATACATGGTGCCAATGTCTTTATGGTTGGTGGAATAAACATAACGACGCCAGCCTGATGGATCAGCGTGGGCGTGGTCGTCATGAGCGGTGTGAGCAGTTGCCATTTTCATTGAGCCTCTTAATTCGAATTATTCTGGGCCAATTGGCCTTCGGCTTTCAGCATTGCAAAGAGAAAATCACGGGCCTCTTCAACACTGGCTGTTTTAACTTTGTTCGACCAAGCATCAAAATCGGCTTGCGAGACAACATGTACTTCAATGGGCATGTAGGCGTGGTTTTGACCGCAGAGCTCTGAACACTGGCCATAATAAACGCCTTCCTTGGTGGCTTTAAACCAATCCTCATTGAGGCGGCCGGGGATTGCATCTATTTTCATGCCGAAGCTTGGGATTGTCCAAGCGTGGATGATGCCTTCAGGATCAGATGTTATGATCATTTTAATGGTCTTATTCACAGGAACAATGACAGGCACATCTGTGGCCAAGAGGTAGGGAACGCCGTCTTTCTTGGCTTGATCTTCAGTCTTTAAATAAGATGTGAAGGTGACTTTCGCGGTCTTATCATCATTCAAGCCGAGGTCTGGATATTCATAGGTCCAATTCCAGCTGGGATTTCCAATGGCTTTAATTGTCATATCAGGCGTTGGAATGTCGCGTTGCAAATAAAGTAAACGGATCGATGGAATGGCAATGGCCACAAGAATCAAGACTGGAATAATCGTCCATGCCACTTCGAGGCCCGCATGGTGGGTGGTTTTCGATGGCACAGGATTTGCTTTGGCATTGAACTTCACCATTACAATAATGAGGAGTGCTAGGACAAAAACTGTAATCCCGCTGATGACCCAAAGCAGAATGTTGTGAAACCAGCCGATATATTCGGCGACAGGCGTTACCGGATCTTGCAGGCCCAATTGCCAAGGCACTGCTTTACCAGCTTCAGCAAAAGCACTGAGCGGTGCAAAAACCAACACAGCACATGCTAAAAGACCTAAAACCCGCTTTGAACTCATTGTCATTGCCTTATTAACCCTCAAATTGTGCTGGCGTGTGAACAGCCAACACCACCCCTTTCGGGGACTCATTTCTAGATCGTTTCTTCACCACATAATACGGGTGCTCGCAACAGAATCGAGCGCGGCAAAACGTCATTGGAGAGCCTGTTGATAGGCTAACCGAAATTCCGCCGCATTTTCTTTCGAGATAGGGCAATAGTCTTCCGAAACACGACGGGAAAATGCGGTTGTTTTAACTCATTTGGGGGGCTATGAGCCGCTAATTGAATTTTATTGAAGGAATTGCGAATCGTGATTGTTCGTTCTGTTTGCCGCGTGGCTCTGGCCGCTTCTGTGTTATTTAGCCTCGCAGTGCCGGTTTTGGCACAGGATGCGACACAACCCGCTGAGCCACCAAAGAAATTGGGGCCGCGCAAAAATGCGCCTGCTCCGGTAGCTGCTGCCGAAGCACCAAAAGTTGAAACTGTTGGAACCTATGGTAAATGGCAAGTGCAATGTAGCGATATTGCAGCACAAGGCGATCAGCCAGCACAAAAATCTTGCGGCATGGTGACGGTTGCAAATAATGAGAAAAATCCAAGTATCGGTATTTCCCTGATTATCAATAAATTGAAGCAAGGTGGCAAAACGCAGACTTTGATGCGCGCCATGGTTCCCATGGGGGTTTATCTGCCAACCGGCATCGCCATGGAAATTGATGGCACTGCATTGGATGGTCGCATGAATTTTACGCGCTGCATCGGCCGGGCATGTGAAGGTTTTGGTGAAGCTTCTGATGCAACGCTTAAAAAGTTTATGAAGGGCAAAGTTGCGACGTTCTATATTTACGATCGTCCTGGCAATGGCTATCCCATCCGCATTCCACTGCAAGGCTTTGCTGAAGGCTTGGCGGCATTGGGCAAACTTTAATTTAAAAATTCACGCCTGCACACTGGCAGTGGCAGGCGTGATTGCCTATGTAGGGGAATGACCCAATCATATTCCCCTGATCTTGAAAAACTGGGCGGCTCTGCCGCTCTTGCTGTTGTCGCCGATTGTTTAAGCAAGGCAGATGATGGCGAAGTGTTTATTGAACAGCGCCAATCGGAAAGCTTTGTGTTTGATGATGGCCGCTTGCGCTCGGCAAGTTTTGACGAGTCTGAAGGCTTTGGCCTTCGTGCCGTTTCCGGCGAAACTGCGGGTTATGCCCATAGCACTGACCTATCACTCGGCGCGCTCAAACGCGCTGCCGCAACATGTTCGTCAGTCTTAAATGGCCAGCGCAGTGCTACAGTTGATGTGTCACCGGCTCAACCCAAGCTTAAACTTTATGGTGCCGATAATCCGGTTGAAGCCTTGGGCTTTGCGGCCAAAGTAAACTTGCTTGAGGAAGTTGATAAGTTTACCCGTGGTCTTGACCCACGAGTGTCGCAAGTTTCCGCCAGCGTTGCGATGGATTGGCAGGCTGTGACTATTGCGCGGGCAGATGGTTCAATTTACCGCGACATCAGGCCGCTCACACGCTTTGGTGTTTCAGTTGTCACCAGCGATAACCGCACATCTGGCCAAGGCAGCCATGGTTTTGGTGGGCGCGGGCAACCGCTCACGTATATCACAGAGGACAATTGGCAAGCCGCAGCGCGAGAAGCTGTGCGCCAAGCATTGGTGGGCTTAGATGCAGGCCCTGCTCCTGCTGGTGAAATGGATGTGTTGCTTGGACCGGGTTGGCCTGGAATTTTGCTCCATGAAGCAATTGGCCATGGCTTAGAGGGTGATTTTAATCGCAAGGGCACATCGGCTTTTGCTGGCCTGATGGGTGAACGCATCGCATCGGAAGATGTGACAGTTGTAGATGATGGCACCATTCAAGATCGGCGAGGCTCCATCACGATCGACGACGAAGGAACTTCACCCAATTGCACCACACTGATTGAAAAAGGCGTTCTGGTTGGTTTTATGCAAGACCGGATGAATGCCAGACTTTCAGGCGTTAAGCCCACGGGCAATGGCCGCAGGCAATCTTATGCCCATGTGCCACTGCCGCGCATGACCAACACTTATATGCTAAATGGTAATCGTCATCCTGATGAGATTTTAGGTTCTATGAAAAAGGGACTTTATGCCAAATCATTTGGCGGCGGTCAGGTTGATATCACATCCGGCAAATTCGTGTTCACGTGCACTGAAGCTTACATGATTGAAGACGGGAAAATTGGTGCTCCTGTGAAGGGAGCCATTTTGATTGGGGCTGGTGCGCAGGCGCTGAAGCAAATTGCCATGGTTGGAAATGACATGGCTTTGGACCCCGGCATTGGAACCTGCGGCAAAGCTGGCCAAGGCGTTCCGGTGGGTGTTGGCCAACCTACACTGCGCATCAACAATCTAACGGTTGGTGGCACGGCCACTTGAGATGGCGCTTCCACGACTTGTCATATTCGATATGGATGATGTGCTGTGCCATTATGATTTAGGCCAGCGCTTGCGGTATATTGCGGCACTGGCGGGCACCACTGCTCGCGATGTTCGGGCTGCAATTTGGGATTCAGGGTTTGAAGAACTGGCAGACGCCGGAGGCTACCCCGACCCTGATATCTACATTGCCGAATTCGGCCAGCGACTTGGTTTTCCGATCAGCATTGAGCAATGGATTGAAGCGCGGCGCATTGCCATGATCCCATCACTTGATGTTTTAGACCTTGCTCAGAAAATTTCCGCCCAAGCAACAGTCGCAATTTACACCAATAATGGTCCACTGGTGAAAAACCACCTTGAGACCTTGTTTCCCGAAGCAGCTGAAATTTTTGCACTTAAGTTTTGCTCGTTTGAATTTGGCACCAAGAAGCCTGACCCTGAAAGTTTCACACGTCTGACAAACGTGCTTGGTGAAAAGCCTGAGCAGTGTTGGTTTATTGACGACAAAAAATCAAACGTTCAAGGTGCACGGATGGCTGGATTGAGAGCACTTCACTTTACTCACTGTGAAATTTTGGCCGATGAAGCAAAGGCATTAGGATTTAAGCTATGAGCAACCCGTCACTTCCCGCAAAATTCTTGCAAGGCTCCATCATGCAGCACATTGTTGTCATGACATTGACGGGTGCAGTGGGCCTTATGGCGGTGTTTCTGGTCGACCTGGCTGATCTGTATTTTTTATCGCAGCTGCATGACACAAATATCACGGCAGCTATTGGTTTTGCGGGCACGATTGCATTTGCAAATTTAAGCTTAAGCATTGGCACTGGCATTGCGGCTGCTGCCTTAGTGGCGCGAAATATGGGAATGCGCAATCCGGAAAGGGCTAAGGAATTTGCCACGAGTTCGTGGTTGTTCACCGTTTTGGTTTCAGCTGGCTATACGTTGCTGGTTGCAATTTTTCTACCGCAAATTCTAAGCTTGCTGGGTGCAACGGGTGAAGCTTTGGAGCAAGCTAAGCTTTTCATTTGGACGCTCACGCCGGGCTTCATGTTTTTGTCGGCGGCACTGAGTTGTTCGTTCAGTTTGCGCGGCATTGGCGATGCGCAACGGGCGATGTACATTACGCTGACTGCAGCCGTGGTTACGCTTATTCTTGATCCTATTTTTATTTTCAAGTTTGGCTGGGGCATTCAGGGCGCTGCGGCCGCCAATGCCATTGCAGATTTTTGTGCATTTCTAGTTGGCATGTATGGACTGATTTATGTTCGTAAATTTTTAAGTGTGCCAACATGGGCGGGCCTTGTTCGAGACTTTCCTGATATTTGGAAAATTGCCTTTCCATCAGTTTTAACCCAGTTGGCAACGCCTTTCACTGTTGCCTACACCACCGCAGTGGTGGCACCCTTTGGCAATGATGCGGTTTCAGCCTCAGCCATTGTTGGGCGATTGGTGCCAGTTGCTTTTGGGGTGATATTTTCGCTCTCAGGCTCGGTTGGTCCGGTGATTGGACAGAATTTTGGGGCCAAGAATTTTGATCGTGTGCGTCAAGCGTTGCGCGACGGCATGATGTTTTCTGCGGTCTACACAATAATTGTATCGCTGATCATTTTCGCATTGCGCAACCACATTGCAGGCGTTTTCAGCGCCAGCCCGCGTGCCACCGAACTTGTGGTTTTCTTTGCAACTTATGTTGGCGTCAGTTGGGCCTTTGCGGGCGCGCAATTTGTGGGTGCTGCGGCGTTCAATAATTTGGGCAAGCCAGCGCTTTCCACCTGGTTCAATTGGGGCAAGGCCACATTGGGCACCATTCCATTTGCTTGGGTGGGTGCTGCGTATGGCGGGCCAGAAGGGATTATGCTTGGCACCGCCGGTGGTTCCATTCTGTTTGGCGTTGCGTCAGCTTGGGCCGCATTTCGCGTTGTCGATCAACTAGCGCCGAAAAAGTGACTTAAGTTCGCGCCAGAACTCAATTAAAACGCCGTGATGGGGCAAACTGTCTGACTGTTGGGCTTGATGATGTGCATATTCGCGCATTTTTATCTCCATTCGTATTTCTGATCATTTGATACCGTACCATCGCATTTTTTGATTGATCTTACCAACGAATGTATTTTATACTTCTCATCAATAATTGTGATGATAGGTGCCATATGCTTGCCAATCTTGATATTGACCAACTCAAAACTTTCCTCGCCATTGCCGATGTGGGAAATTTCACCCGCGCTGCCGATGAAGTGAACAAAACCCAGTCAGCAGTTTCGATGCAGATGAAACGGTTGGAAGAGGTTTTAGGTCGGCCACTGTTTGCGCGCGATGGGCGCGGCAGTCGGTTCACTCATGACGGCGAACGATTGATTGAATATGCGCGGCGCATTGTGTCATTGAGCGATGAGGCCGTTGCAGCGTTCACCAAACCCGACATCACGGGCACAGTGCGGTTTGGCACACCTGATGACTACGCCGATATTTTCCTTCCTGAAGTTCTCGCTCGTTTCAACCGTACTCATCCGTTGGTGACGGTGGATGTAGAATGTTACAGCAGTGCAGTATTAAATGACCGGGTGCAGCGCGGCGAACTTGATCTTTCTATTTTGACTTTTTACGGCGAGCGCAACGGAGAACATGTGCGCCGGGAAGAACTGGTTTGGGCCACCTCGGCACGGCACAGTTTGCACTTGCTCGAAGAATTGCCTTTAGCGGTTTCACACTCTGGCTGTGTGTGGCGGAAATTGGTTGTTGAAGCCTTGGAAAGTGTTGGCCGCAAATATCGAATTGCTTACTCCAGCCCAAATTCATCCACACTCAATGCCGCCGTGCTGCAAGGATTGGCCATTGCGGCCATGCCTGAAATTTGCTTGCGCCCCGGAATGCGGGTTCTAACTGAGGCCGATGGCTTTCCAAAACTTGGAGTCTTCGACATTGGCATGATCCGAAAACCCGGCAAGCTGAGTTCAGCCGTCGAAGCTTTGGCCCGCCATGTGCAGGAAGGATTAGGCAGTCAGCGGTTGATGATGGCGGCGGAGTAAAAGTTAGTAGGCGCTTTCTTGAAACACGTGTGCAATGTCTTGGCCCCATGCGCCATTATACTTTTGAAGCAATATATCAGAGCGTGAATGTCCGGTGCGAACTTCTTCATCCAGCACATCAAGAAATTTTTCTTCGTTATTTCCGCGTGAAATCAAACCATTACGGGCAATTTCTAAAACGTCTTTCGCAACCTGCTTTAAGCTTTCGCCCATGAATTTGGCGTTCAAACCGAGTACTGGCACGGCATCGCGCATGGCTTGACGTTGTTCGGCTGTGGCAGGTTTTATAATTTCGTAGGCTGCATCTAATGCCGTTTGATCATAAAGCAGGCCGACCCAAAAAGCTGGCAGCGCGCAGAGTTTATCAGCAAGGCCAGAATCGGCGCCGCGCATTTCCAGATATTTTTTCAAGCGCACTTCGGGAAAAATAGTGGTGAGGTGATCGGCCCAATCTTTCATGGTTGGCTTTTCACCAGGCAGTTGCGGCAATTTTCCATCGAGAAATTTGCGGAAGCTCTCGCCTGCGGTGTTCACATACTTGCCATCCCGCATGGCGAAATACATGGGCACATCTAACGCGTAGTCAACATATCGTTCAAAGCCCATGCCCTCTTCAAATACAAATGGTGTCATGCCTGCTCGGGAATTATCTGTGTCGGTCCAGACGTGGCTGCGAAAAGATTGATAGCCATTGGGCTTGCCTTCCAAGAATGGCGAATTGGAAAACAAAGCAGTGGCCAGCGGCTGAAGCGCAATCGAAGTGCGCAGTTTTTTCACCATGTCGGCTTCCGATGAAAAATCCAAATTCACTTGCACGGTGCAGGTGCGAAACATCATATCGCGGCCCATGGAACCAACCTTGTCCATATAAGGCGCCATAATTTTATAGCGCCCTTTGGGCATGATCGGTGTTTGGTCGCGTGTCCAAACTGGACTTGCGCCGAGGCCTAGAAACCCGATGCCAAGTTTGTTGCCAATGTGACGTACTTGCTTCAGGTGTTCAGAAATTTCAGAGCAAGTCTCACCGATGGTGTTTAAAGGTGCGCCGGAAAGTTCAAACTGACCGCCTGGCTCCAATGAGACATTGGCAAGTGAATTTGGATCAGCCAGCGCAATGATATGCTCGCCTTCATAAACTCCGGTCCAGCCATAAGCGTCGCGCAGACCTTCCAGAAGGGCGCGAATGCCATTTGAACCCTCGTAGGGCACTGGCTTGTTGTTTACTTTGTAAAACGGAAACTTTTCGTGCTCGGTGCCAATGCGCCAATCGGCTTTTGGTTTAAAACCATCTGTAAAATAGCTGATCAGTTGCTCACGATTTTCGATTGGTGCTCGCGCTTCGGCGTTATCTGGCGTTGGTCCGCTCACTTGAGGTATTGCTCCGTTAAGCGTTCTACTTAGGCATTCCGCATGACAGCGGCAAGCCACCGACTGTAATAAAGTTTATTACGATTTCTGCTGTGGGCATCGTGCTGATGGGATTCACTTCACGGTTGCAACCCACTAGACTTGCAGAGCTTTTGATTCGGCTTGATCCTTGGGGGGATACATGAAGGCACGTGACTTAGTTTTGATTGGTGCGATGTGTCTTTGCTTCGCTGTGGCAGTTGGCAGCGGTTTTTATCTGCTGAGTGGCGGACCCGCCACTGTGATCGCCATTGTTTTTGCTATCGTAGCATTGGCGCTTGGCCAAGCTTTAGTGTTTGGTTCACATTTAATTCAGTCGAGCAAAACGTCTGATAAATTTGGCGTCGTGCATGATCGGCTTTTAGTTCGTGACAAGAGTGATCTCGACAAGCGCAGGCAATCAGAATTTATTTTGAAGCAACTCGAAGATTTGCGCAGCGATGCGAGTCGAAATGCCGATTTGGTGGCACAAGGATTTGCGGATCTAAAAGTGTCTTATTCAGGTTTGGCAAATGATTTGCAAAATGTTGCATCAATCAAGTTGGCACCACAGATTGAAACCCCGCAGCCCCTTGAACGTTACATACCCGTTGTCGAGCAGTTTACACCGCCCCCGAAACTTGAAGCGCCGCGCGCAAAATTCATCGATCAGTTGCTTATTTCTCTAGAGCCGATTGTAGATTTACATTCAGGCCGAACCGCACATTACCGGATTCACGTTGGCATGATTTCCGAACTTGGAACTGAGCTCACCCACGAAGCTCTGCTGCAACACGCAGACCGCATGGGCCTGCGCACCCAACTTGATATTTTCATTGCACGAGAAGCGGCAATTTTATTGCGGCGCTTACGCCAGAGAGATGTAACGCTTCTTATGTTTACGCCGATTGGCGCTGCCACATTGGCCTCGCCTGATGCCTTGCAGATGTTGTTGAATGATCGGCAGATATCTTCAGACGTATCGAGCGGCCTTGTTCTGGAATTGCCCCATGCGGTGTTGGCGGGCCTCAACGATCAAGCACTTGAAGGTTTGGCCAGTTTGGCCCGCAACGGTGTGTTGTTGTCATTGTCCAATGCCTCCATTTCAGGCATCGATTTGAAAACTCTGGCAACCTTGAATGTTCGCTATGTTGGGTTGGATATGGGTGCCATCGGAGAACATGGCAAACCTAACGCAGCAGTTGTCGGCTTCTCGCAATCAGCACGAATTACGCGGGTCAATTTAATTGTAACTGGTGTTACCAATCCCCAAACTGTTGCGAACCTGCCGCAGATTACACGGCTGGCGTCAGGGTCATGTTTTGCTGCACCTCGCCGCGTGAAGCGTGAGATTGCAAGTCAAGTTAGCCAAAGCTTCGACGCAGCAGCGTAACTGCATGAAACAGTTCTCCGGCAGATATCCAGTTTGGTTTTGTGATATTTGGGGCGTGGTCCATGATGGTTACGCGCCTATCATAAGAACGTGTGCCGCCCTTGCTAAACATCGTTCACAAGGCGGAATTGTTATTCTTGTCACAAACTCTCCGCGCACAGCGCAGGGCGTTGACCAGCAATTGCGCGAGATTGGGGTGCAGCAGAACGCCTATGATGCCATCGTTACGTCTGGTGATGTGACTAGGACCTTGATGGTTGAACATGGTGGCGGCAAAATTTTTCATCTTGGACCCAAGAGAGATATTTCGATTTTTTCTGGCCTGAATTTAAAGCAAGTTGAGTTGGCTGAAGCGACCTCAGTTTTATGTACTGGTTTGTTTGAGGAAAGAGAAGAAACGCCTGCGGACTATTTGCCATTGCTGTCCGAAATCAAAGAACGGGGCCTTACATTCATTTGTGCCAACCCAGACAAGATTGTGCGCAAAGGGGCTGAACTGATTTATTGTGCGGGGGCTCTTGGTGAAGAGTTTATGAAATTGGGCGGCGAAGTTTTGATGGCCGGAAAACCGTTTGCACCCATTTATGAACTTGCCGTAACTGCAGCCGAAAAATTACGCGGCGGAGTTGTCAGTAAAGATGACATCTTGGCGATTGGTGACGGCCCCGAAACCGATATCAGGGGTGCGGCAGATTTCGGCCTGCCTTGCGTATTGATTACAGGTGGCATCAATTCTGGGGAAGATGTTCTGGCAACTGTTAAGAATGTGGTGCCACATGCGCGAATTCTTGCCGCTGTGGCAGAGCTAGACTGGCTTTAAGAGAATAGTGTAGACGGACCCACATGTTTGTATTCAACCCCGGCGAAACAATTCCAGATGCCTTGCGCGGCAGCGTTGTGGCCATTGGTAATTTTGATGGTTTGCACCGTGGCCACCAAGAGTTGCTGGGTGTGGCCCAGAAAATTGCCCATCAAACTGGCAAGCCTTGGGGCTTACTCACATTTGAACCGCATCCGCGCAGCTATTTCAGACCGCAAGAACCAGTCTTTCGTCTCACTCCCCATGCCTTAAAACTGCGGTTGGCGAAGGGCTGTGGCGCAGACTTTATTGTGTGCATTGCATTTGATGAGGCACTGGCCACCAGCACGCCAGAAGATTTCATTACCACCCATCTTGTCGAAAACTTAAGCCTTTCACATATCGTTACGGGTTATGATTTTCACTTTGGCAAGGGACGCAAGGGCGGGCCTGAAACTTTGCGTGAGCAAGGCGTTGCACACAATTTCGGCGTGACTGTCGTGGATCAGGTGACTGACGATGGTGATGGCAACGCACCCTTTTCTTCGAGCTCAATCCGGTCATCCTTACGGCGCGGAAATTTGCGCCAAGCCGCGCAAGAGCTGGGCTATGATTGGATTGTTATGGGTGAAGTGGTGCATGGCGATAAACGCGGGCGCACCATTGGATTTCCGACAGCTAATATTATTTTAGAACCTGGCGCTGAACCATACCGCGGCATTTATGCAGTGACGGTGAGAGACGCTGCTTCACCTGAATCTGTGCAGTGGCAGGGGGCCGCCTATTTTGGTGACCGCCCGACGTTCAACACCAACCGCACGTTTTTGGAAGTGTATTTGCTTGATCAAGACATTGATCTTTATGGGCGCACTCTGATGGTGAACTTTGTTGACGTGGTGCGCGGAGACAAGACTTTTAAATCTGTCGAAGAGCTGGTTGCGCAAATGCAAATTGATTGCGCCGATGTTCGCAAGATTTTAGCCGCCGCGACCGCACCAGAATTTGCGCTGGCCAAACTTCAAGCTTCTGGAAAAATTTAAGGGATCAGTCATCCTTAGCAGGATCAAGCAATCGGTGCAGATGAACGATGAAATAACGCATTTGCGCATTGTCGATTGTTTCGCGGGCTTTGCCCTGCCAGGCTTGGTGTGCTGAGGCATAATTGGGGAAAAAACCTACAACATCGAGGCCCGCCAAATCTTTAAACGTAACCTGCGAGACATCACTCAGCTCACCACCAAAAACCAGATGGATCAATTGATCGGTCGATTTTTCTTTATGCACGCTCATAGTGTCTCCAATTTTTTCAACATCAATTTATGGCGCTGGGGGCCGGCGGCCACCATGCCATTTTGCCAAGGCTCTGACGTGTTATAGATCATTTCGGTGCCGTCAATCGTTGTTAAAATGGCTCCGGCTTCTTTGATCAACAAATCGCCCGCTGCCAAGTCCCAATCGTTTTTATTGCCCATTGAAAATGCAATATCAGTTTGCCCAGAGGCCACATAAGCCAATCGTAACAACAGCGGAATTTCTGGAACATTCTTGCCGGTGATTTCGGGGCCTAGCACTTTGACAGCGCGGCCCGTACCGAGCAATTCTGCGTCTTTTAAAGTGTTGGCGTCACGCGGGCGAAGGGGTGATGAATTGCACCAAGCCCCACAGCCTTTGGCAGCAAAATAAAATTCATTTATCATGGGTCGGAACAAGACGGATAAAATGGGTCTGCCATTTTCGACCAAAGCGGCCCCAATGCACCAGCCATCAGTTTTGGCAACGAATGATCTTGTGCCATCGATGGGATCAACGATCCACAGGCGCTCACACGTTAGCCTTCGCGCATCGTCTGGCGATTCTTCAGAAAGCCACCCATATTGCGGACGCGGAGTTTGCAATCTGGCATGGAGCATTTCATTGACCGCGATATCACCCTCAGTGACGACGGAGCCGTCGGGCTTTGCCCAATTGCGAACGGTCTTTTCGAGCAGCCCCATTGCCATCGCACCCGCATCACGCACAGCATTACAGAGCAGCTCGGCATCGTCTTTCAGATTGGCAGTAACCTTAGCGGCCAGCAATAGTCATGCCCTCTACTAAGCAAGATGGTGCATTGGTGGAGCCTTTGAAAATCAAATCGCTCGCTGGGGTGAGCGAAGCAAACATATCGCGCAAGTTTCCAGCAACTGTAATTTCGCTGACGGGATATTGGATTTCACCGTTTTCAAACCAATAACCTGACACACCTCGGCTGTAGTCTCCGGTGGCGGCACTGATGCTGCTGCCAATGAATTCGGTAATTAACAGACCTTTGCCCAATGCCTTCATCATGTCTTCGGGCGAAGTGTCACCTGCTTCTAGATGCAAATTGCTGGTGGAAGCCGAAGGCTGCGACGCGAGGCCCCGTGCGCCATTTCCGGTGGGTTGCAAACCCAATTGCCGCGACGACCGCAAATCCAGCACCCAGCCTGTGAGCACACCCTTTTCGACCAACACGCGTCTTTGCACAGCCAAGCCTTCGCCATCAAAGCTGCGCGAAGATGGCCCGCGCAAACGGAGTGGATCATCAATGATATTCACGGTTGGCTTAAATAATGCGCGGCCCATATCATCTTTCAAGAAACTTACGCCTCTTGAAATAGCGCCACCATTTATGGCTCCTGCAAAATGGCCCAGCAAACTTGACGCGACACGCCGATCAAAAATAACGGGAACAGACTGCGATGATAATTTGCGCGGATTTAAACGCCGCACCACACGTTCGCCTGCGGTGCGGCCAATTTTTTCTGCAGTTTCTAAATCGCTGAAATGATTGGCCGAGGTGCCATCATAGTCACGCTCCATGCTTGTGCCTTCGCCACCAATAACTGATGCGCTGAGGCTGAAACCGGTGCGCCGATAGCTGCGGGCAAATCCGTTAGAGGCGGCAAGGCCAATAGACGCATCAGAGGCAGAAGCCCCTGCCCCATTGCTGCGCGAAACACCTTTAACTGCAAGGGCTGCCTGTTCAGCTTCTATCGCCATGGATTTCAACGTTTCGGCCGAAGCATAGTCTGCGGAAATCAAATCGAGATCGAGTGTGGTTTGCGAGAGTTGGCCCGGTTCAGCGAGGCCAGAAAAAGGATCAGGCGGGGCCAGTTTCGCCATGGCCACACAGCGCTCCACCAAACGGTCCAGCGCTTCCGATGTGAGTACGCTCCCAGCAATCAGCGAAGAGGATTGCCCGGCGAAAACCCGTAAGCCAATTTCGCGGGCTTCGGCTTGCTCTAATTTTTCGACAACACCTTGGCGGATTGAAACTTCAGTATCGCGCCTGTCCACTACCATCGCATCGGCAGCTGTTGCACCGCGCTTTAAAGCGCGGGCCACAACGTCGGCTGCTATATTTACGAGATCATCTTTCATTGAATAAAACATCCGATAAGTAGTCCGGCGAGGACGATGAGACCCAACATGCGGTTGGACCGAAAAAGCTGCAAGCAGCGGTTTGCATTATTGCCATCAAAACGCGCAACTTGCCAAGTTGCATGAAGGGCAGCTCCAGCCACCCCTATATGGGCAGGCAGAGGTGCAGAAACTAGCCACAGACTTAAATCAATCAAAGCCAGCGAACTTGCAAAAAAGAAAATCAGCCATTTGGGTGTTGCTGCACCCAGTTTGAGGGCTGTTGATTTCACACCCACCAACACATCATCCTCTTTGTCTTGGTGGGCGTAGATCGTGTCATAAGCTAAGGTCCACAGAATGCCGCCCGCATAAAGCGCGAATGGCGCAGGCGAGAAATTGTTGTGAACTGCAGTCCAGCTCACCAATGCTCCCCAGTTGAAGGCAAACCCTAAAACCACTTGTGGCCAATAGGTGATGCGTTTCATGAAAGGATAAACTGCGACAATCGCCAAGGATGAAATGGCGGTTACAATTGTCAGCCAATTGAATTGCAAAACGATAACGAGTCCGATTGCTAACTGCGCGCCTAGAAAAAACAGTGCTTGCTGCACACTTACTCGGCCTGATGGAATTGGACGGTGCCTCGTGCGTTCCACACTGCCATCAATATTGCGGTCAACAATGTCGTTTACCGTGCAACCAGCGCCACGCATGACGATGGCACCCACTAAAAACAAAAATGCGAATTTCAAATTTGGCAGGCCGCCGCCGCTGGCAATTTGCGCCAGCACCAGTCCCCACCAGCATGGCAAGAGCAATAGCCACCATCCGATGGGGCGGTCCAATCGCATGAGCTGTGCATAAGGGCGAACGAAAGCCGGGAGGGATTCAACCCAACTGCCTTTTACCGCGTCCAAAATCTGGCTGGTCTCCGTCATGGCCGCCGTGTTACACGAGCCTTATGGCAAAAACCACACCAAGGTTACATGTTGAACACGCACTCTGCGTCGCAGCGGAATTTGTTTTGGAAAAAGAGCAAAGCCATTACCTGACCAATGTGTTGCGCATGGTGGCAGGAGATGCGCTGCGGGTGTTCAATTCCACAGATGGCGAATGGCTGGCTTATATTACCGAGACAACCAAAAAATCTGCCAAGTTACGGTGCGAAAAGTTAGTGAGTGCAGTTCAGCAACCACCCGACATTGATTATTTATTCGCACCCCTGAAACACCAACGCCTTGATTATTTGGTGCAGAAGGCAACTGAGCTGGGGGCACGAAGATTGCGCCCGGTCATCACAGCTCGCACCATCGCCGAGCGCGTGAACTTAGAGCGCATGCGCGCCAATGTGATTGAGGCTGCCGAGCAATGCAATTTGGTCTACGTGCCAGAAGTTTTAGAGCCGCAGAAATTTGATGTGGCTTTACGCAATTGGGATGCGGGCCGAAGTTTGATATTTTGTGATGAGACAGCATCCATTTCGGATCCGTTACAAGCTCTAAAAGCTTTAAAAACACCAGCTGCAATTATCGTGGGGCCGGAAGGTGGGTTTACTGAGGAAGAGCGGGCGCATCTTAAATCATTACCGTTCGTCACGGGCATCAGCCTCGGGCCGCGTATCATGCGTGCTGATACGGCGGCCGTTGCTGTTTTGGCTTTGGTGCAAGCCGCCATTGGTGACTGGCGAAGTTAAGCGTCAGAGATTGGCGACGGAAGCCAAAATCTTTGGAATTTTATCAATGAAGATTTCGTCGATCTGATCTTCGGTGATCACCAGTGGGGGCGACAGCGCAATGGTATCTCCCGTGATGCGCAATAGGAAGCCATGATCATGGAACGCGTTTTCCATGGCTTTGTAGGCGCGAAGCCCGGGCTTGCCTTCAACTGGTTTCATGTCGATGGCACCCACCAAACCAATGGTGCGAATATCTTCAACCAGCGGATGACCCTGCAAGGTGAAAGCTGCATCAGCCCATTTGGTTTCGAGAGACGCCGCATGAGCAAATAAGTTTTCATCGCGGTAGAGATCTAAAGTTGCGAGGCCTGCTGCTGCTGCAATGGGGTGGCCGGTATAGGTGTAGCCGTGGAACAATTCGATCACGTGGTCTTGAGCATTGGCAAAGGCATCATAAATGCCTTGACGCACCATCACACCACCCAGAGGCACAGTGCCTGACGTTACACCTTTGGCAAACGTGATCATATCTGGCATCACATCAAATCGTTCGGCGGCAAAAGTTGTGCCGAGTCGGCCGAAGCCTGTGATCACTTCATCAAATATCAGCAAAATTCCGTGCTTGGTGCAAATCTCACGGAGCTTTTTGAGATAACCTTTAGGTGGCGGCAACACACCCGTGGAACCTGCCATGGGTTCTACAATTACAGCCGCAATGGTTGATGCATCATGCAAGATCACCATGCGTTCCAGCTCTTCCGCCAGATGGGCGCCCCATGTGGGTTCGCCGCGGGTGAAGGCTTGTTCCTTGCGGTTATAGGTGTGTGGCAGATGATCAACGCCTGCCAGCATTGTGCCAAACATTTTGCGGTTGGCCACCATGCCACCCACAGAAATGCCGCCAAAGTTTACACCGTGATAGCCGCGCTCACGGCCAATAAGCCGCGTGCGGCTGGCTTGGCCAATGGAGCGTTGATAGGCGAGGGCAATTTTAAGCGCTGTATCTGCCGCTTCGGAACCGGAGTTACAGAAAAATGCGTAGTTCAAATCACCCGGAGCCATGGTTGCCAGCCGTGAAGCCAGTTCAAATACTTTGGGGTGGCCATATTGAAACGTGGGGGCAAAATCTAATTCAGCGGCGGATTTTTGAATGGCGGCCACAATAGGCTCGCGGCAATGGCCAGCATTGGTGCACCACAGGCCAGCGCTGCCATCCAAGATGGGGCGGCCGTTCATATCAAAATAATGCATATCCTTGGCCCTTGCAATCATGCGTGGGCGTTGCTTGAAAGCGCGGTTCGGCGTGAAGCCCATCCAGAATGGTTCGAGATTGTTGGGCGATGGTTCCCAGGTTTTTGGATCGGTTGGTTTGTTCATGGTGTGGTTCTCCAAACTGCTTTGACAGCAAGCTATCAGAGAACCACTTTAATGTGAAACGACCAGTCGCGGCTATTTCACACAGCCAGTGGCACCAGAATTATTTTGTAATGATGGTCACATGATAATGGCGAGGGGAGAGGCAGCGCTCCAATTCTTCCATATAAACTTGGTTGCGCTGGGTGGCCAGCGAGCCAAGTTCTTGGGTGATGATTGAACCTTCTTGCTTCAAATTGCGCGGCACCACGAATTTTTTGCCATACGAAATAACCGTCACACCATCGGAGCCTGCCATATCGCCGGCGGCCACTGGAACAATGCGGCCATCAGCCCATTGGTCGGCAGCGGCTTCTGCGATGCTGCGGCAGCTTAATCTTTCCGCGGCGGCTGATTGAACACATGTAAATAATGCCACTGCAGCAAAGGCGAATTTCGAACCAATAATCTTAGTCATCAACGTCAACTCCACACAACTTACCGCATCACTAATCTTGCAATGGCACAGGTCGTTAGTAAAGTATTAACTATGGTTAACGCAAATTTAATACAGATTAGCGTTAAACCTGCGAAGCAGATGATTTCTGAGTTGAAATTACAGTGGTGCTAAAGCGTGCCAGACGGTTAGCGCGGCTACCAAAATAAACATAATGCCAGCCGTCCGGCCAATCCAAATCGTGACGGTTGGATTGGAAATCAGCAGCTGTTTGCTTTTGGCCGCAGCCAGAGCCAATCCGCCATAGACGCCCAATTGCGTAAGTGCCGTCAAAAATCCCATAGCCAAAGCTTGCGACCATACGGGGCCATAACGCTGTTGAATAAATACGGGATAGACAGCAAGCACAAAAACATAGGCTTCGGGATTTAAAACACAGGTGATGAAGCCTTGAATGAATGCAGCGCGCATAGATTTTGTTGACGTGTTGCCCAAATCATCGACTGTGATTGAACTTTTAATCAACCCAAAACCAATCCATAACATATAGGCGGCACCTGCCAGCAAAATTGCCGTAAATATCGAGGGCGCTAGCTTGGTGAGTACGCCCACAAAGAATGCGCCAAAAATCGTGTGGAACACGCCGCCCACCATAACGCCTGCCGTTGCTGCAAGGCCCCTTGCCCGCCCACCCGTCAAAGAATTGGCCATAACGAAAAACATATCCATGCCGGGCACAATGATGATGCCAAACAGCAAGACAAAAAATATCCACAGATTCTGTGCGTAAGTCATATATTCGTATGCGCCACCTGCTGACATAAAACTGTCAGCACTGTTCGCTTAACTCCATTTGCTTTTTCTTGGGCAGCCCTGCCAAAGCTAATCGATAGCTTTGGTTGATGTAGAGCTGAAGCCCTTGGTCGTCTAAACTTACATCAGAAATTCGCTGGATCCACTTCATTCCCCTTGAGGCCAAATAGGGCGCACCACGGCAGCCCTCTTGCTCTCCCAACATTTGGAAACTGAGCGGCGTGCACTTGAAGCTGACGCCTAAAAAATCTTCGTGCAGCAAAGCTCCAATGGCAAAAACTTTGCCCCCAATTTTCCATACATCCGAGCCGCCCCATTGCACCACATGGGTGGCGTGTGGCTGGGATGCACAAAACGCATTGAAGTTTTTGACTTTCATGAGGATTGCAACTTGTTCAAATTTCCAAGTTCTGACAAGATAATTTTATGAACACACAATCACATGCACTCATGGGTGCATTGTTTTTTGGCAAGGGTATTTCAAAGCGGGCTTGGGTTGCTCTGCTGGGTGGCATTACACCTGACATTCCGATGATTGTAATTGTGCTGACGTTATTGGCAGTTGGCATTCCGGGCCACACGATATTTGACGAAATGTATTGGCAGCGCTGGTGGCAAATAACCAATGCTATTGGTCACTCATTTTTATTGTGGGGCGCTGTGTTGGCTGTCAGCCTGTTTAAACGATGGACATACCCTGCGATTTTTTCCGCTTCGGCATTACTACACACCAATATTGATTTTTTATGCCACCGCGAAGATGCGCATATGAGTTTTTGGCCACTCTCAGACTATAAATTTATGTCGCCCGTTTCCTATTATGACCGGGCTCATTATGGCGGACCATTTTCGGTGTTTGAAGCTGCTTTGGGATTGATCATGGCAGGTTTACTTTCT
>JANOXS010000125.1:0-19029 GCA_031418535.1 Hyphomicrobiales bacterium
GCGTCATTCCAACCGGACCCGTGGGATATTAAATCTGCAATCCACTCTTCGACTTCGGATTGCGTCGAAACATCCCCAGATTCAATCGCCCACTCGAGGCCATGGCTATAAGCATAAGCCCCGATTGGAAATGCGGGCGACATCCAATTGAGCAGCATCAAGAGCTGGGCATTTTCAATGTCCATGATAGGCACCATGCTCAGGTGAAAATTGCTCGCGCACGTGGGTCACCGTGCCCCCTAACTTTTCCAACATGAGGGCTATCACATGATCGCGTAGAATAAGAATGCGGTCGCCCTCAATTTGTGCAGCAAGGTGGCGGTTGCCGATGTGCCAAGCTAAGAGAGCATGATGCGCCGCACTCACGGTTTTGATTTCTAATAAATCTTCTTCAGCAGCCCGCACTTCAAGATAGTGCCCGTTTTCCAATTCAAGGTGATCACTGTCTTCAATGAAAATGCTAAGCGGCAGATCGACCAATACCTCTGCACCACTTTCGGTCACAATAAGTTTTCTTCTGATGTGCCTGTCCTGCGCTGAAAGTTCAACACCATCAGTCGCCGTGCCCGGTGCTTCTGAAAGTCTGACGTGTTTGAGCGCGCGAAGGACCATGGTCAAAATAGAAAATAACGCTGCGCCATCGGAAGGTTCGTGGCTGGCGCACAGGTCAGCAATTCACCATCGGCCCGCACTTCATAAGTTTCAGGGTTCACCTCAAGCTTAGGTGTAGCACTGTTGTGAATCATCGAAGCTTTTGAAATGCCGCCACGGGTATTTTTAACTGCGATCATATTCTTGTTCGTTCCCAAACGCTGCTGCAATCCATTAGCAACTGCGGCTTGCGACACAAACACCACCGATGAAGAGGTCCGCAATTTTCCATAGCTGGCAAACATGGGTCGGTAATGCACCGGTTGCGGTGTGGGAATTGATGCATTGGGGTCGCCCATTGGCGCTGCAGCAATTGAGCCCGCGAGCAATACCATTTCCGGCTTCACGCCAAAAAATGCTGGCGACCACAACACCAAATCTGCGCGCTTTCCAACTTCAATGGAACCCACCTCTTCTGAAAGGCCATGGGTAATGGCCGGGTTGATCGTATATTTAGCGATATATCTTTTCACCCGAAAATTATCATTGCCGTTGTCGCCTTGAAGAGCGCCGCGCTGAACTTTCATTTTGTGCGCCGTCTGCCAGCAGCGAATGATCACCTCACCTACGCGACCCATGGCTTGCGAGTCTGACGAGATCATCGAGAAGGCCCCAAGATCATGGAGAATATCTTCAGCGGCAATCGTCTCTTTGCGAATGCGGCTTTCCGCAAAAGCAATGTCTTCTGGAATGCGCGGCGATAAATGGTGGCACACCATCAGCATGTCCAAATGTTCGGCCACCGTGTTGATTGTATAGGGCCGTGTGGGATTGGTGGAGGATGGCAACACATTTGGCAGCGATGCCACCTTAATAATATCTGGCGCATGCCCGCCGCCTGCACCTTCCGTGTGGAAAGTATGTATCGTGCGACCCTTGATGGCTTCAATCGTGGCTTCCACAAAACCAGACTCGTTTAACGTGTCCGTGTGAATAGCCACTTGCACATCATGCTCATCAGCCACATTCAGACAATTATTTATGGCCGCAGGCGTGGTTCCCCAATCTTCATGTAGTTTTAATCCACACACGCCGGACTCAATCATTTCCACCAAGCCTTCAGGCTGTGAAGCATTGCCCTTGCCCATGAAACCAAGATTCATCGGGAATGCATCTGCTGCTTCAATCATCCGTTCGGTGTGCCATGGTCCTGTGCAAGTTGTGGCCAATGTGCCGTGCGCAGGCCCGGTGCCACCGCCCAGCATAGTCGTCATGCCAGCATATAAAGCTTCTTCCAGCTGTTGTGGAGCGATGAAGTGAATGTGGCTATCAACGCCTCCAGCGGTTAGAATTTTACCCTCGCTGGCTATAATCTCGGTGCCAGGACCGATGATAATAGTCACGCCATTTTGCGTGTCAGGATTTCCCGCTTTGCCAATCGCAGCAATGCGGCCATCACGCAAACCAACATCGGCTTTATAGATTCCAGAGTGATCGACGATCAGCGCATTGGTAATCACCGTGTCCATCGCACCACCAGCGCGCGAAACTTGGCTTTGCCCCATGCCATCCCGGATAACCTTACCGCCGCCAAATTTCACCTCTTCGCCATAGAGAGTGAAATCTTTTTCAACCTCGATAATAAGCTCAGTATCGGCAAGGCGAACCTTGTCGCCAACCGTGGGGCCATACATCGCAGCATACGTACTTCGTGAAATTTTAGTCATCACAAAGGCCCCATCACTTTACCTTGAAAGCCATAAATCTCTCGTTTGCCGCCAATCGGCACGAGTGTTACTTCACGGCGCTGCCCCGGTTCAAATCGCACAGCGGTTCCAGCGGCAATATCCAACCGAAAGCCCCGAGCCGCCGCTCGGTCAAAACGCAAAGCGTCATTGGTTTCATAAAAATGATAATGCGATCCCACTTGAATGGGCCGGTCGCCCGTATTGGCCACCTCAAGCGTCACCCGCTTGGCCCCAACATTTAGCTCAATATCACCAGACACAATCATCATTTCACCGGGGATCATAAAGCACCTCATCTAATCGGCTGGTGAACGGTGACAAGCTTGGTGCCATCAGGAAATGTGGCTTCCACTTGCACATCGTGGATCATCTCGGCAATGCCGTCCATCACTTGCGCGCGCGAAACCACATGGGCTGCGTCTTGCATCAGGTCAGCAACGCTTTTGCCGTCCCGCGCTCCCTCCACTACAAATTCTGTAATCAATGCGATGGCTTCCGGATGATTGAGTTTCACCCCGCGTTCCAAACGTTTGCGCGCCACAATGGCCGCCATAGCGATGAGCAGTTTGTCTTTTTCACGTGGCGTAAGTTGCATTAAATTTCCTCAAACAGTCCAAAGTTTAGGCAGTTGGGCGGTGCCACTTAAAACGGCGAGAGCCGCAATTAAGCTTTTGCGCAATTCAAAGCCATCTTTAGCAACCAGTCTTGCAACAAGCTTGCCATTCCAAGCAGATGCCGCACAGTTTTCACCAAGCACTGCCCGCAGCGGTTCTATTAAATCTTCACAATTTTTAAAAACGCAAACCAAACTGGCCACGGCGGTTGCCCCATTCAAAGTCGCTCTCGAATGTGGTGGTATGCCATGCAACGCAATGTCATCGGCATGAATAAGTACTCCGCCAATACGGATGCGCCATGAGTCTTTGAAAGTAATATGTGTGATGTTTTCGTCAGCTTCTGGGCGCCCGAAAATAATAGGTTCAACCGCAATGAATTGCGCAGTCTGATGCAAATCGACATCAAGTTTGCGCGTGATCGCAGCTCCATCAAACAGAATTGTCTCCTGCGGCAGCCAAAATAATGATGCGTTTTCTTTGGCCGTTAATGTGGTGTGCACCTGAGCTGGCGGACCTAATGTTCGGTAAACGCGTTCGGCAGCTTGGCTCGTCACACTCAGTTTTGAATCTACGCCTGCTTCAATTTTATACTTGAAATCATCACCGCCGGCCAAACCTCCGCCGGTGTTAATCAAAATTGCTTCTTGGCCCCCAAATGGAAAGCGCACTTTGGCAGAGCCCTCTTCGCGCATGTGCTGAAGCCCACGTGTAGACACCCCCAGTTCCACGCGGCCCACGCTGCGTTGCTGATGGAACTTATGGTCGATTACATTCATTAAACGAACAGTATGTGCATTTAGGAAAATCTCAAGAGAATTATTCACATCTGGCTATCCCACGAAATCTTGTGCTAGGCTTTGACCAATCGATAAAATAAGGGAGATCAACATGCATATTAAATCATTGAAATCATTGCTTGCAGGTGCGGCCATCTGCGCATTGATGTCGACAGCGGCATTTGCGGAGTCTGTGTGGAACCGTGGCGCCAATGGCGATGTCCAATCGCTTGATCCACACAAAACATCAACCGTTGAAGAAGCCAATATCTTGCGCGATCTCTATACAGGTTTGATCACAGAGGATAGCGAAGGCAACATTTTACCAGGTGCCGCAGAAAGCTGGAAAGTCTCTGCCGACGGTAAAGTTTACACATTCAGCCTTCGCAAAGATGGCGTGTGGTCTGATGGCACGCCGGTGACAGCCAATGATTTTGTGTTTTCATTCCGCCGCGTTGTAAATCCCAAAACCGCCTCTGAATATGCATCTATGGCTTATCCAATTTTAAATGCTGAAGCCATCAGCGGAGACAAAGCCAAGCCTGAAGACATGGGCGTTAAAGCCATTGACGCCACAACTTTGGAAGTAACCCTCAAAGGGCCAACGCCCTATTTCTTGGAAATGCTCACCCACCAAGCCATGTACGCCGTGAGCGAAGCCAACGTTACAAAATTTGGTGATGATTTCACCAAAGCCGGCAATATGGTTTCGAATGGCGCATTCACGCTGGTTGAAAATGTGCCCAACGACCACATTAAGATCGTCAAAAATCCAAAGTACTTTGATGCCGCCAATGTAAAGTTGGATGCAGTAAATTATATTCCAACAGAAGACCGTGCAGCGGGCATTAAACGCTATCAAGCTGGTGAAGTAGATTCCATGAATGATATGCCGACTGAACAGTTGGCCGACTTGAAAGCCAAATTTGGCGATCAAATCCACATCACCCCAGAGTTAGGAACGTATTATTACGTTTTCAAAACCAAGAAGGCGCCATGGGATAATCCAAAACTGCGCAACGCAATTTCTATGGTGATTGACCGTGACCAGTTGGCCAATAAAGTTTGGCAAGGCTCAATGATTCCGGCTTACTCTTTGGTGCCTCCCGGTGCAAAGGGATATACGCCACGTTACATGGAATATGCCGACATGCCGCAGCTTGACCGCGAAGACGCCGCTAAGAAAATTTTTGACGAACTGGGAATCTCTCTAGCCCATCCGCAGAAATTGGAAATTCGGTATAATACGTCCGAAAATCATAAAAACACGGCAGTGGCGATCCAAGAAATGTTGAAGCCTTGGGGCTTTGATGTAAGTCTTATCAACACCGACGGCAAAACCCATTATAGCTATCTTGAACAGAAGGGTGATTTTGATTTGGCCCGTGCGGGTTGGATTGCAGATTTTAAAGACCCCGTCACCTTCCTGAACTTGGGCCATACAGGCGACGGCAATAACTATGCTGATTATTCCAACAAAGATTACGACGCATTGCTCGACAAAGCATCGGTAGAAGCTGACCCCGCAAAGCGCATGGCCTTACTGGCCGATGCAGAGGCAATCTACATGAAAGACATTGGTATTCTGCCACTGCTTTATTACGGCAACCACAATGTTGTCTCGCCAAAGCTGCATGGCTTTGTTGATAATGTCATGGATAAGCATCCCTCACGTTTTGTAAGCAAGGACTAACAACTGAAACCGAGGGCCTGCGTGTTTGAAAAACATGCAGGCCTCCTCACAGGTGCCTTGCTATGCTGCGTTATGTTTTGAAGCGATTGCTCATCGCCATTCCCACTTTGTTTTTGATCATCACGATCTCATTTTTCCTGATGCACATAGCACCGGGCGGCCCCTTCAATATGGAGCGCGGCATTCCGCCAGAAATTAAAGCCAATATTGAGCGCGTGTTTCACTTAGATGAACCCGTGTGGATGCAATTCTTGCGTTATTTGAACAATCTTCTGCATGGCGATTTAGGCCCCAGTTACATTATCCAAAACTTCACAGTGGCTGAACTGTTCGCCAAAAGCCTGCCCGTTTCGCTCTGGATTGGCAGCTTGGCCATGTTGTTTTCAGTGATTGCGGGCTGCGCAATGGGCGTTATTGCTGCTTTGCGTCATAACTCACTTATTGATTATATCGTTGTGTCGCTGGCAACAGCGGGTTCTACCATTCCTACCTTTGTAACTGCTCCGCTTATTCAATTGGTGTTTGGCTTAACCTTCCATTGGATATGGATTGGCGGTTGGCATGATGGTGCATTGCCTGCATTGATTGGTCCGGTGATAACCTTGGCACTGCCGCAACTGGCTACGGTTGCAAGGCTGATGCGCGGATCGATGATTGAGGCACTGCATACCAATCATATTCGCACAGCCAAAGCCATGGGCCTCTCTGATTACGCTGTGGTCGTGCGCCATGCCATGCGTGGTGCACTGTTGCCGATCGCTTCTTACGCTGGCCCAGCTGCGGCTGGCCTCCTCACCGGTTCAATAATCGTCGAAAGTATTTTCCAAATTCCAGGTATCGGTCGCTCTTTCATTGATGGCGCTTTGAACCGCGACTACACCATGGTGATGGGTACGGTCATCATCATCGCCGTCTTCACCATCGTGTTCAATCTCATCTCCGATATTCTATATGCCGTGATTGATCCGCGGGTGCGCTATGAATGAACCCATCACAGTTGGCCGCTCGCTCTGGCGCGATGCATGGAACAGGCTTAAAAATAATCGCGCCGCGATGGTGAGCGCAGTGTGGTTGGCCCTTGTGGTTCTGGCTTGCGCGATAGGCCCCAGTTTCACCAACCATGAATTTACCACGCAATACTCAAGCTATGTGCGCGTGCCACCGTCTTTTGATGCGTATCCAAAGGCTGATAAACTCGATCAGGAAATTAAAGAAATTGTGGCCCGTGCCCATCTCATGTTCAAAGAATGGAAAGAGGAAAATGGCCGTTTCTTTGTAACGGTAACCTCAGCCAAACCAATTGATGACCGCGTAACGCGCTATCTTGATCGCTCAGACTCATTCAAAGAAGGCAAAGTCGAAACAAAATCTGCAGATGGTTTAGAAATGACCATGAGTGCTTCTGTTCAACACCTCTATTTTTATTTTGGAACCGACACCAGTGGCCGCGACCTTCTCACCCGCACGTTAATGGCAGGTCGTGTATCATTGTTAGTTGGACTTCTCGCTGGCTTTGTCGCCGTTTTCATCGGCGTGATTTATGGCGCCACGTCTGGCTTCATCGGCGGCAGGACTGATGAAGTCATGATGCGCATCGTCGATATTCTGTATGCCCTGCCGTTCACATTTTTTGTCATTATGTTGGTGGTGTTTTTCGGGCGTAATTTCATGCTCATGTTTATTGCCATAGGCGCTGTGTTGTGGCTTGATATGTCTCGCATTGTGCGCGGCCAAACCCTGTCACTGAAGCGTCAAGAATTTGTGCAGGCAGCAGAAGCTTTGGGTGTTGGCAATGTCGGAATATTATTTCGGCATCTCATTCCAAACATGATCGGACCAATCATAATTTACGTCACTTTATTGGTGCCGCAGGTGATCATTCTCGAAAGCTTCTTGTCTTATCTTGGTCTCGGTGTGCAAGAGCCTGCGTCCAGCTGGGGTGTGCAAATCAGCCAGGGCTCGCGCAATATGGAAGGGGCAGCATGGCTACTCATCATTCCATCGTTTTTCTTAACGTCCACACTCTTCGCGCTTAATTTTATCGGCGATGGTTTGCGTGATGCACTTGATCCCAAGGACCGTTGAGATGCAAAATCCCGTACTCACGATCAAGAATATAAAAGTCAATTTCACCACCCTCGATGGCAACGTTGATGCGGTCAAGGGTGCCGACATTACAGTGAATGCTGGTGAAACCATTGCAATCGTCGGTGAGTCAGGTTCTGGTAAAAGCCAGATGATGATGGCGGCCATGGGCTTATTGTCCGCCAACGGAAAAGCGACAGGCGAAGTGCTTTATTCAAGTCGCAATTTGTTGGGCATGGCCAAAGCTGAATTGAACACCATTCGCGGTCGCAAAATCAGCATGATCTTCCAAGAACCAATGACTTCTCTTGATCCGCTCTACACGATCGGTAATCAATTGATGGAGCCAATCAAACACCATTTGAAATTAGACGAAGCCGCTGCCAGAAAACGCGCCATTGAAATGTTAGAGCTGGTTCGCATTAAAGAACCTGAGCGCAGAATGGGTTCATACCCCCATGAACTTTCAGGCGGCCAACGCCAGCGCGTGATGATCGCCATGGCCCTCTCCAACAATCCGGAATTATTGATCGCCGATGAGCCAACCACGGCACTGGATGTTACTATTCAAGCTGAAATTTTGGAGTTGATGGCAGACCTGCAACGTCGCCTCGGCATGGCTATGATTTTCATCACCCATGACTTAGGCATCGTAAAGCGCATTGCAAAACGTGTTTACGTCATGCGCCAAGGCGAAGTTGTGGAGGAGGGTGACACTAAAACAATTTTCGCCAAGCCAAAGCACGAATACACCAAGGCACTTTTGGAGGCTGAACCTACGGGCCGTAAAGCACCTCCCAATAAGGAAGCGCCCACCATGCTGTCGGGCAGTGATATGCAGGTCACATTTAAGATCGGCGGTGGCTTTCTGGCAGGTCCAGCCCTTCACCTAAAAGCCGTTGATCATGTTTCAGTTTCGCTGAAACAAGGCCAAACCATTGGCATTGTGGGAGAGTCAGGGTCTGGGAAATCCACACTGGCGCGGGCTTTGCTGCGCTTGCTGCCAAGCCACGGTGCCATCAATTTTCAAGGCCAACTGATCACTAAGTTTGACCGCAACGCCATGCAGCCTTTGCGCAAAGAGTTGCAGATCGTGTTTCAAGATCCCTTTGGCTCGCTCTCCCCGCGCATGACGGCAGGACAAATTATAACCGAGGGCCTTCGCGTTCATGAGCCTGCAATGTCGTCCGCCCAGCGCGATGCCCGCGCCGTGCAAGCCTTGGAAGAGGTACAAATTGATCCGGCACTTCGCAATCGCTATCCGCATGAATTTTCCGGCGGGCAGCGCCAAAGGTTAGCGATTGCGCGTGCGATCATTTTAAAGCCAAAGGTCATCGTGCTGGATGAACCAACGTCGGCACTTGACCGCCAAGTACAAAAGCAAATTGTTGATTTGTTGCGTGATTTGCAAAAGAACTACAATTTGTCTTACTTGTTTATCAGTCACGATCTTGCCGTCGTCCGCGCAATGGCCGATCACATCATGGTTATGAAAGATGGCAAGTTGGTGGAGCAGGGCACACCCGACGAGGTGATGTTAAAGCCCAAACAAGATTACACGCGCATGTTAATGGCCGCAGCGTTTCAAAATTAGCGAGCAAGCATTTCATTCTTTATGCGCCGTAGTTTTTGCGCGTGTTGAATTTGAATTCCATATGAAATGATGATTTCAATTGGATGCCCCGCATCGATTGCGTTTAAATAAGTGGCCAGAGCGAGTTTCGTTTTTTGTGCAACATCAACCGAAGTTTCTGCGGGCACTTCGAGCAATAAAAGACTTCTGGTTTTTTGAACCAAGCGAAAATCTGCAAGCGAGCGGTCAGCGTCGAGAATGACGGCGCGCAGTGCATCCGGCATAATCTTAACATCGTCGAATTCTAAAACATCATCACAGCGACCTTCCACACGAACCAAAGCTTTGAGTGGAGAACCACAGGCGCAGGGTGTTCGCAGTTTCACCAACACGTCATTTAAACGGTAGCGGATCATGGCTTGGGCGCGGCGGCGCAAATCTGTGATGATGGGAACGAAGTGGTCGGGATATCCCGGCACCGGTTCTTCTTCAAAAATCATATCATCTTCATTTAAGTGGATGTGACCAAAAGCACACGCCACCCCGAGAAAACCTTCAGTCGCCTGATAAATCGAACGCGGATTAGCCCCAAACCAATCCGCAATTGGTTTAGCGTCTAGCGGGTCAAGTACCTCCCCACCGGTGAAAACATGTTTTAACTTTAATTGCAGTTTTGCGTCAGCAAAAGCCCGAACCGCCTTTGGGGGGCCAATCAAAACATCGGGCTTGAAATCAAGCAACGCTGCGCTGTGACAATCCAAACCCTGCTTCAAATCAAAAAATGAAAATTGCAAACGGCCCGAAGCTGACGCCGTTCTGTAAAGATCATTTCCCGTTGCCAATAGCAGCGCCACCCGATGTTTTTTGAAAGGAAAATCAGGCAGACAGCGCGCCAAGATCGAACCAAGCCAAAGGGCCCGCTCAGACGAAGAAACTAAAAACAATCCGCGCTGGCCCGATGTTCCGGTGCTGGTGCCCAAAGTCAAATCACCCCATGTCGCTGAGCTGTTATTTGCGTTCAAGCTGGCATCGGCAAGTTTCCACGCCTGATCGGCAGAAAGACCACGACTGTTCATGGCGCCAAATTCTTGCATCAAAAAGGCTTTATCGATGATGGGCCACGTCAAGAAATCAGTGGCAGAGGCGCTATGATAAAATGGAATTTTTTTCCGTGCATGTGCCATAAGTTCGGCCAATAGTTTGGCTTGTCTAATTTTCACAACTTCAACTGAGCGCACCCGAACTTGCGTCCAGCGTTTGGCTGCGAATGCAGCTAGAATGTCGAGATTCTCGCTCATGGCATCACATCATGTGAAAGTGCAACCGCGTAGTTGAGTGAAAGTGCTTTGCGAACAATTGCAGTGCTTTCTAAATACGTGACGCCGTCATCTATTATAAATCGCGCGGGCAAAGTTAAACTTGAATTTTGCAGCAACGACGAGAATGTCCATTCAGCATCGGCAGCATATAAAACAGGTACTTCAAGTTTTGGAAAAAAATAACCGATGTGACCTTTCATGTGGCCTGGCAAATCAACTGAAATAACACTGCCATCCTCCAGCACATCAAAGCCTTCGCCTCCCCACGGCAATTTGTAAGTTTGAGCGGTCTCAACGGCTTGCACTTTGCGAGACGAGAATGCAGGAAGTAAGCTTGGGAAAAATCCTTTGTGGGAAGATGAGAAATTCACTCCAGTCTTCCAGCCTTGGAGTGAGGCTGAACTGGCGTGAATCATCGCATTTGGAAATCGATTCAGCCCGCACATATGGTCGGCGTGCAAATGGCTCAGCAAGATATGCGAAACATCTGCTGCCGTTGCACCCATCGACATAATGACGTGAAGTGCATCACCCGTTAGAATGAGTTTTGGTCGCAATAAATTTCGGTAGAGCGCCACATTCAAATCGCGGCTTTCAAACATTGACGGCCCATAGCCAGTGTCGATTAGAATGAGTCCCTGAGTGGGGTGGTCGAGCACACCATATTGAATGGGGAAATCGTGCATTACCCAGCTTCCCGATTTTGCAATCAAGCGCGAAGGCGCACGCACGAAGGCACTATTATGCCAGCCAAGTTTCATGCGGCACCTTCGCGGATATGCGCAAATGTTCGGGCCAAACCCTGTTCAAGTGAAAGCTTCGGTGCCCACTTCATGTGCTGTCTCGCTTTCGCAATGTCTAACGTGTGGGAATAACCAAAAAGCCCAAGCCCATAGGCCGTCACCAGTGGTTCGCGCTGCCAAGGATCAAGCCGTGCCATAGCTTCCAAAAGCCGCGCTCCCGCAAACGCAACATCCACAGGCAATGCGCGCCACCGATATTTTATGCCTAGTCCATCTCCGATACGCTCAACCAATTCGCGTATGCTGATAGGTTCTCCATGCGAAATATTATAGGTGCCAGCTTGCGCAGCAGGCGCAGTTATCATCGCCACCACGGCTTCAGCGGCCACCGACACATCCGTAATATCAATCAGCGCTTGACCACCACGCAAAAGTGGCAATGGCTTTGATGTCATGACGCGCAAAAGGCGCGGTAATAAATGCGCATCACCCGGTCCATAAATTCCACGAGGCCGCATAGTGAACAACGGACCGGTAAATTTTCGCGCTTCAGTTTCGGCTTTTTGTTTGCTTTCGGCATAGGCATTCACGGGCGGCGGCAAGGCGCTGGTCTCTGAAATGTTCACCTTATCTGCATATGAAAAATAAACGCTCGAAGAAGAGACGTGTATGAGCCGCTGCACAGATGCTGCTGCACACGCCCGCACAACAGATTGAGTGCCTTCAACGTTCTGCCGCAAAAAATCAGAGCGCTTACCCCATGGTGCAGAAAGGGCCGCACAATGGACCACACAGTCACAGTCAGAAAATATTACACGAAGCCTCGCTGAATCATTGATATCGGCGCGCTCGAATTTAACTGATTTTGGAAAATTAAGAGAGGTCGTTTGCCCCCGGCTGAGCGCAATGACACTATGGCCTGCCTCCAGCAAGTGTTGCACAATTTCGCGGCCCAAAAAACCGCTGCCGCCCGTCACCGCAATTTTCATTCGATAACCAAACACAATCCGCCAACCGAAAAACCTGCCGATGTGCCGACGACGAGAACCTTCATGCCAGATTTAATTCTACCTTCGTGCATGGCAATGCTTAACGCCGTCGGGATTGAAGCGGCGATCTGGTTGCCATGGTTTGCGATGATGTCGATTATTTTTGCGCGCGGAATTTTAAGTTTGGCGACCAGATGATCAAGTGCGCCACGGCTCGCTTGGTGCGGAACCACAATATCCACATCGTCTATTCCCCAACCCGCTTTGGCCAGCAATTTGTCCATGAAGGGCTGAATGACTTTTGCAGCAAGTTTATAGGCCGCGCGGCCGTCCATTCGAAATGCAGCACCGCTTGCAAAGGCGTCGGGCTGCTTGTGAAAGTCAAATCTGGTGCCGCCTGATGGCAGTTCGCAGTCGCGATACCCTTCGCTCCAGGTTTCCATATGACTTGCAACCAAGCCAGCGCCGTCTCGCTGTGATGGCGATACAATGACTGCCGCCGCACCATCTCCAAACATAGCGGCAGTGTCCGGGTCCGAACGCCATGGCAAAGCACGGGACGCAATTTCGCTCGAAACGATCAACACATTTTTATAACGCTGGGCTTCTATAAGTTGCGCAGCCAAATCAAAGGCCGCAACAAAACTCAAACAACTGGCGTTCACATCAAAAGCGGGAATGCCCGATTGGCTGAGGCCTAACCCCGCCTGAAACAAGGGCGCCATGGCTGGAATCGGCTGTTCAGGCACAGCGCAAGCCGACAAGATGAGGCCAATTTGGTTGGCCTCCATGTCGGCATCCTTCAATGCCCTCAAAGCAGCAGCAACTGCCATACTGCTTGAGGAATCCTGATTGGCAATTGGCCTAGAATACACACCCGTGCGCTGCTCAGTCTTGCCACTTTTTCGGCCAAGCTCTCGGTCAATATCAGAACTGAGGCGCAAGTCCGATGGGACGTAACTGCCAGTACCGGAGATTTTAACTTTCGCTTGTAGCGCATTGTTTTTATTCAGACTTGCTGACGATTTAACTTTGCTGAAAATATTCATCGCAGTCTCCCAAAAATATATTGAACAATGTTCAATAATTTGATACCAGATTATTGAACAATGTTCAATAGTGTTAGGTGCTATGGTTAAAACACCATAGGGCAGTCAAACAAAAAAACATCGCACAATTTCTTGTGTTCGCTAAACACGACTAACAAACTCAAGGGTAAACCGAATTCCGAATGGCATTTTTCAATTCACTGAGTTTCACATCGTCAAATGAAGATGGTAGCACCGAGCTTGCTGCATTTTTGCAGAACCGTCCAAACCGGCTGTTGTGTCTCACGGGAAGTGGTTCTCGCGTGCTCGATATGTGCTTGGCAAATCCCCATCAATTGATAGCTCTCGATTTAAATCCCGTGCAAAACGAATTACTACAACTGAAAATTGCAGCGTTTAAGGTTTTGAATGATCAAGATTTACTCGCCTATCTTGGCGTGACGCCCTGTGAAAATCGGTTGCAACTTCACGGCAGGGTGGAGCGTGCATTGCCCCAAAAGTCACGACTTTTCTGGGAAACGCATCAAAGGCTGATCGTAAAGGGGCTTTGGTACAGTGGACTTTGGGAAAAAGTCTTGCGCTTCGGGGCTTTCGGCAATCATGCGATCAGGGGTAAAAAAATTGATCAGCTATTTGCAGCTGCCACCCTTGAAGAACAAGCTGATATGTGGCGTCGACATTTTGACGATAAAATTTGGCGACTATCATTACGACTGTTTGGCAGGCGTTGGATATGGACACAGCTGATTGGTGAGCCTGGCGGCAATTTTTTGCCCGCACCAGACATCGTGGAAACGCGTTTAGCTGATGCTTTCATCCGTGCCTCAAAAAGTTTTTTCTTTCGAGACTCAGATTTTGCAAGTTTGATTTTGCGTGGCCATCACGCACCACCATTTGCTCTGCCGCTGCACCTGCAACAAAAGCATACCGACAATGTGCGAAATAATTTAGACAAAATCCAAATTGTGACAGGTGGTCTAACGCAGTTGAGATCTTTGGGCATTTCAAACATTGATGCCTTTTCTGTTTCTGATTTTGGCTCTTATTGTTCGCAAGAAGCTTACGATCAATGTTGGTCCAGTCTTCGTGGGGCCGCCACTCCGGGCGCCACAATCTGTGAGCGCGAATTCCTGAATGCATTGCCTGCCCGAAAACATGAAGTGGTCTGGGATTGGGAAAAATCAGAAGCTCTCAGCCTTGCCGACAAAAGCTTTATTTATAAAATCAGAGTGGGCCAGTTTCAGGCGGCGACAGAACATGCACAAGCGCCCAATCAAAACCAAAATTTTGGCTCTCAAGCGTCCAACCTTTAAAGGCATTATCAGTTTGCAAAAATCTGATGATTTCGCCGCGAGCTGTCACATGAAACGACTTCATGTTGCGGTGAAATTGCCGGGCGATTGGACCAGGCCACCGCGCAAAACTACCGAAATCAACGATCAACAAGTGCCCGCAATTTTGGTCAACACAACCCGCTGCATCGCGCAGTGCCCCTTGCCAATCAGGAATCATCGAAAGACTGTAGGAGAAAAACACAGCGTCAAATGTGCTGACGGAATTAAACTTGCCGAAAGCAGGAATGCCATCGGCCTCAACAATTTCAATGCGCTGAGAAAGGCCAGCTTTATGGATAGTTTTGGCAGCGTAAGACAGCATTTCTGGGGAAATATCAGAGCCATACAATTTGGCCTCGGGCAACATCAAAGCCAATTTTTTAAGATTGCGCCCAGTGCCAACTCCAACCTCAAGCACGGTCCGTGGCCGGAAGTCCGCGATGCGAGCGAGCAACCTGTTGCGCCCAAGCAAAAAACTGGGTCGCGTAAAATCATAGATGTATTTCATCCAGCGATAGTTAGCATCCATCAAATCGCGCTGTGTGGTTTCATGTTGCGGCATGCCACACATCTGGCCATTTTATGAAAGCTAATCAAGAGGTGTCATGCCGAATATGGAAAATGAATTCCCCGATGGCTGGTATCCGGTGGCCCGCAGTGGTGACATCAAGACAAAACCCATTCGGCGCGTTTTCCAAAATACGCCAATCGTTTTATTTAAAAGCGACGGGAAACTTTCAGTATTGCATGATCGATGCCCCCATCGCTCGGCGCGACTGTCGGATGGTAGAATTATAGATGGTGACATAGAGTGCCCCTATCATGGTTGGCGATTTAATGGCACCGGCCATTGCACTGCAATTCCGCTGCACGAAGGGCAAGTGCCAAGGCGAGTAGTGCAACGTTTAAATGTGACTGAAAGTTCAGGATTGATATTTGTCAACAGGGGTTCACCTCCTGCAAAACAACCTTATGTGCCTTTTTGGAAAGGTCCAAAACCTGTGCGCTTGGTTGTGCCAATGGCAACGCGCACAACATTGATTGATCTCGCCGAAAATGCTTTTGAGCCCATTCATTCGCTCTTTGTGCACAAACTTTTATCACGCGGACTCTCGAATAAACGTTCCAATGTGAAGATTAGGCTGACCGGTGCTGATGACCGCGTTGAAATGACCATGGAAGGCGAGGCCGAGCAAAATGGCTGGATGAGTCGTCTGCTTGAAGGCAAGCGCACCATCAACAAAAGTGCATTAATTGCACCGGGCATTATGGAAGTTCAGTATTGGGGTGATGGCAAATTAAGTTTAGTAGCAACACTCTATTTCACACCGAGCAAAAGCGATTATCAAACAGGCTATGCTATCGTTCAAGCTCCGCAAAGTTTTGGCCTTGGATATCTCAAAGCGCTGCTGTTTTATCCGATGTTTAAAACTCTGCTTCTGCAGGATAAGCGCATGTTGAAAAACACCCATGACAATTGGGAAGATTTTGGCAGGCCTGCTCATGCAAATTCCCCGCTAGACTTTTTGCGCCCGCATATTGAGGCAGTGCTCCGCAATGAGCGGCCAAAAGTGGCAGATCATCCGGAGGAATTTAGCCTAAAACTCTGAAAAATTGGTGCCCGAGACCGGAATAGAACCAGTGACACGTGGATTTTCTATCCGTGTTAGGTAGCTACGAGTTTGCCCATTTATTTTGCAGCTTGTTACTAAGGTTCAATGCATTGGTTGATTTTATCGAATGGATTTCTAAGTCAACGAACAATGCAAAAATTGTGGGAATTGTTGTCAGGAGAGATTTGATGAGATGCGCGGCTTAGCGCCGCGCGGAACTTTCTACGAAAACCTGCGTTTGTTTTCCAAGTGAATACCATCAATGGAGTATTCACACAAATAATTGGAGAATTAGAAATGAAGAAATTAATTTTAGGTTCGCTTGCGGCACTGACACTTTTTGCTGGCTTATCGTCAATGGCTGAAGCCAAAGTTAGCATCTATTTTGGCGTGCCTTTTTATGACCGTCAAATGGGTCCTGGTTATTTGTATGACCAGAATTATGGGTGGTACCAAAATGACTACCGGGCACAATATCGCCGGAACTTTAGCAATCAAAATGAAGTCTGCCTCGTGACATTCTTCAAGCGCAGTCAGGTAAATGCTGGTGCGGACGCCACTGTGCAGCGCGCGCGCGTTCTCCCAATCCGTGCCGCGCAGCGCATGGATGGACCTAATGATCGGAACAGAATATTTGATTACGGCACAAATCGCCAGACACGGCAGACCTGCCGCTATCTCAACAACATCAATAATTAATTCGAAAAAGTATTGGGCCGCGAAAAGCGCGGCCCAATGCAACTTCTTAAAATATCTCTGATTCAATAAAGCCTTCCGACATTTGACTTCAAGTAGTCATCTGACATGGAACCAATTGCGAAGTTACGCATTAAGCGATTCATAACAATACGAAATTTTGACAGGAAAGCTCATGCGTCCCTTGCCCGCGAAAATTTTTACTGAAAGCATCGTGGGCAGGTCATTGAACCAGGACACTGTTAATGGCCTCATTATTTTCCTTTCCATTTGTGCGATCCTTTATTTTGGACAACAGATTCTGATCCCGATTGTGTTGGCAATTTTGCTTTCTTTCTTGTTGTCACCCTTGGTGAGAACATTGCAAAAATTGCGGATCCCGAAAACGCCCGCAATTGTTGGCGTTGTTTTTGTCGCCTTCACTTTGTTGTTTGGCGTTGCGGCTGTTGTAGCGACGACCTTGACCAATCTTGCCGGAGACTTGCCCCAATATGAAACCAACTTGAGAGACAAGGCAAGGAGCTTGAAACTCGCCACGTCGGGCGGAGATACGATTGAAAAAGCTGCGAATGTTTTGAAAGACCTTCAGACCGAACTTGAAAATCCGGATCAGAGCTCGGGCATCCCCAGCCTCTCGGTGAAGCCTATCCCTGTGGAGTTGCGTGAAACGAGTTTCGGCCCGTTGGACCCCGTGATTTCTGTCGTCGCTATGTTGATCCATCCTATGACCCAGCTGGGCATCGTGGTGTTGATGGTGGTGCTTATACTGTTCAACAAGGAGGACTTAAGAAATAGGATGATCCGACTGATTGGAACGGGCGACCTCAACCGCACGACTCAAGCCCTCGACGAGGCAGGTCTTCGCCTCAGCAAATTATTTACCGCGCAAATTCTCATCAATGCCGCAACCGGAACATTTATTGCTATTGCCCTTGCACTTATTGGCATTCCCGGGGCTATACTCTGGGGCGTGCTCACGGCAATCCTGCGCTTTGTGCCTTACGTAGGCACGCTGATGTCTGCCGTGTTCCCGATCATTATTGCGATAGCCATTGGCAATGGTTGGAGCTTGGCGCTGGTAACAATAGCAATCGTGTTATTGGCTGAGTTTATTGTAGGCCAAATCTTGGAGCCTCTGTTCTTCGGCAAGATGACAGGATTATCGCCTGTGGCCATCGTTGCGGCCGCTGCCTTTTGGGCGGCACTTTGGGGCCCGATCGGATTGATTTTGGCCACACCTTTGACAATCGGGCTCTTAGTGATCGGGCGTAATATTGAAGCATTGGATTTCTTTGAGGTCTTACTCGGGAGCGAAGCTGTGTTGACTCCTGATCATGCCTTCTATCAGCGCATGCTCGCCTCCGATCCCATTGAAGCGGCAGAACTTGCAGACGAATATATCAAAGATGAGAAAATCGAAGAGTATTTTGACGCAGTCGCTATCCCGGGTTTGATGCTGGCGCATAAAGACCAGTTGAGGGGAGTTCTATCCACAGAGCGCCAAACGGCGATTGCGTTTACGTTCTCAGAAATGCTTGACGAGATTTTGGTTGATTATGAAAAAGCAGAAGACCCATCACTCACTATGCTTCTGGTGTCTGCTCCTGGCGCTCTGAACTTTGCTGCCACGTTGGCATTCTCAGGACTCCTCAAGTTTAAAAACGTTTCGCATAAAATGTTGGAACAGGATGCAATATCGCCGGGCAAATTTGTTGAAACAGATATCTCTAGTGTTGAATATGTGTGCCTGTGCTATCTGACCTCCCCCAGTGAAGCCAAGCACAAATACCTGTTACGACGCATGTCTTCACTCGTTCGGAATGCTAAAGTAATAAACGTTGCGTGGTCCACCGAGGGCGATAACGCTCAGGTCTTGAGCCCTGCCAGCGCAATTTCAATTCTTCCTAAGTCGGGCCAAGATTTACCTGAAACGGTAAATATTTGAAGTATCTGCGACACTGCCTCAATAGTCAGCTAATCAAGCGTGACCAAGTGAGGTGCCCTCGCGACTTTTGTACATAATGATAAAGCTAAGATAAAAATGGTGCCCGAGACCGGAATCGAACCAGTGACACGCGGATTTTCAATCCGCTGCTCTACCAACTGAGCTACTCGGGCACACTTGAAGTACACACTACGTTCAGCGCTTACCTCTTAGTGAAGGCTGTATAGGCAAACGAACGGGCCATGGCAACTCCCCAAT
>JANOXS010000126.1:0-8679 GCA_031418535.1 Hyphomicrobiales bacterium
TTCGTGCGCGATGTGCTGCAACAACTCCCCATGGAATTCATGGCCGAAACGCAGAAGCTGATCGGGATTAGTTTGGAGGGAAGCGTTGGTTAGCTCTCTCATTTTTACTCAATCTTCCCCCCTCGCGGGGGAAGGTGGATCGCGTTTCTTCGCGCGAGACGGAAGAGGGGGCTGGTTCGACGCGCTCCTCTGCCCAACCCCTCTCCCGGCGCTTTGCGCCTCCCTCTCCCGCAAGGGGAGAGGGTTAGATAAGAAAGAAATTTAAAATGCTCACCATCACGAACCTCCACGTCAAACTTGAAGACGAACCGCGCGAAATTCTGAAAGGCCTTTCACTCTCCGTGAAGGCTGGCGAAGTTCATGCCATTATGGGGCCGAATGGCTCGGGCAAGTCCACACTTTCCTATGTGCTCTCGGGCCGTGATGGGTATGAAGTGACCGAAGGCAGCGTCACCTTCAAGGGCGAAAACCTGTTGGCCATGGACCCCAATGAGCGCGCCGCCAAGGGCGTGTTTCTGGCGTTTCAATACCCCATCGAAATCCCCGGTGTCGCCACCATGCAGTTCCTCAAAGTGGCATTGAATTCGCAACGCAAAGCGCGTGGCGAAAAGGAATTATCGATTCCTGATTTCATGCGCTTTGTGAAAGAGCGGGCTGCGAAACTGAACATCAGCCAAGAAATGTTGAAGCGCCCTGTCAACGTCGGCTTCTCCGGCGGTGAAAAAAAACGCGCTGAGATTTTGCAAATGGCCGTGCTGGAACCTTCGCTCTGCGTGCTGGATGAAACTGATTCTGGTCTCGATATAGATGCGCTGAAAGTGGTGGCTGATGGTGTGAATGCACTGCGCTCGCCGGACCGCGCCATGATCGTGATTACCCATTACCAACGCTTGCTCGACTACATCGTGCCGGATTTTGTGCACGTGTTATCGGCTGGAAAAATTGTGAAATCTGGCGGCAAAGAATTGGCATTGGAACTCGAAGCCAATGGCTATGCGGAATTTGTGGAGAAGGTTGCGTGACGTTAACTGCCGCAGAACAAACTTTCGGCGTGTCACTGCCGCACAGGCGCATGGAAGAATGGCGCTGGACAGATTTGCGCGCCCGCATCGATAAGCCATATCCCAGCCAAGAAATTGCGGTCGCTGACAAAGATGTATCCCGTATCATGGCCACTTCGCCATTCGCTAAACTTACATCGCACCGGATTGTGTTTGTGAATGGCAGTTTGGATCAAGCGCGGTCTAATTTCACTGGACTCACATTTGAATTGGGTGTGCCGTCGTCATCGGCTGTTGATGATCCTGTCATCCATTTGAACAGCGCCATTGAACCATCAGGCCTCACATTGCGCTTTGATGCGACCATGGATGTGCCAGTCGAAATTATCCACATTGCCACTCAAGGAGCAGCCCGCGCTATGGCGCTGCGCAACCGCATTGAGGTGGGCGAGGGTGCATCGGCCACGATCATTGAGACTTTTGTTGGCGAAGGCGATTATGTTTTGAATGCCGTCACCGAAATTCAGATTGGTGCTGGCGCAATGCTCGACCGCGTGAAAGTCGAATTGGAATCACACGACGCAACCCATCTCTCATATATCGATGTGACCTTAGCCAAAGATGCAAAGCTGAATGAGTTCACCCTCACATCAGGCTCGGCCCTCAATCGTCAAAATGGTAATTATTTATTTGCTGGCGAAAATGCCAATGCACTCATTGCAGGGGCTTATCTATTGAACGGCAAACAACATGCCGACACGCGGTTAGTGGTCGATCACAAGGTACCAAATTGCATCAGCCGCGAAATGTTTAAGTGTGTGATGGATGATAATGCCCGCGGCATATTCCAAGGCAAAGTGATCGTGCGCAAGCATGCGCAAAAAACCGATGGCAAGCAATCCAGCCATGCTTTGCTGCTGTCCGAAAACGCCGAATTTGACGCCAAGCCTGAACTCGAAATTTACGCTGATGATGTGGTTTGTGGTCATGGTGCAACAGCAGGCGACATCAATCATGATCACCTGTTCTATTTGCAATCACGCGGCATTCCCGAAGCGGAAGCCAAGTCATTACTGATCGGCGCATTTGTGGGCGAGGCATTCGACGGCATTGTGAATGACGCCATGCGTGAAGCGATGGTGGCCTTTGCAGAGAACTGGTTGACTGCGAGGAAGGCCCAGTGATGTTTGACGTCGAGCGCATCCGCCAAGACTTCCCCATCCTCTCGCGCGAGGTTTATGGGAAGCCGCTGGTTTATCTCGACAACGCATCTTCTGCGCAGAAGCCCAAAGTTGTAATCGATGCGATGATGAAATCGATGACAGAGGAATATGCCAATGTGCACCGTGGCCTGCATTTTCTTTCGAACGCTGCAACGCAAAGTTTTGAAGATGCGCGTGAGTCGGTGCGACGTTTTCTAAATGCGCCGTCTAAAGATCAAATTATTTTCACCCGAAATGCGACAGATGCCATCAACCTTGTGGCGCAAAGTTTTGGCGGCATGGCGATTGGGGAGGGTGATGAAATTATTCTCTCCATCCTCGAACATCATTCAAACATTGTGCCATGGCATTTCCACCGGGAACGCAAGGGTGCTGTGATCAAATGGGCGCCCATTGATGATGAGGGCAATTTCCTGCTCGACGAGTTAGTGAAACTCATCAGCCCAATGACGAAAATAATCGCCATCACCGCCATGTCCAATGCGTTAGGCACTGTGGTGCCTGTGGCCGAGATTATCAAAATCGCCCATGCGCACGGCATTCCGGTTTTGGTGGATGCCAGCCAATTGGCGGTGCATGGCCAAGTGGATGTGCAAGCGCTTGATGCTGATTTTGTGGTGTTCACGGGCCACAAGACTTACGGCCCCACAGGCATTGGCGTTCTCTACGGCAAGGCAGAATTTTTGAAAAAAATGCTACCATATCAAGGCGGTGGCGAGATGATTTTAGAAGTTACTACAGATGCAATTACTTATAATGACCCGCCGCATCGCTTCGAAGCCGGAACCCCTGCCATCGTCGAAGCCATAGGTTTGGGAGCTGCGCTTGACTATATGACGGCCATTGGTCTCGATAAAATTGCCGCCCATGAAAATGCCTTGCATGACTATGCGATGAGCCGTTTGCGCGAAATCAATTCGCTCAAAATCTATGGCCAAGCGCGTCACAAAGGCCCCATAATCTCGTTTATGATGAACGGTGCCCACGCCCATGATGTGGCAACTGTGATTGACAGGCAAGGTGTGGCTGTGCGCGCTGGTACCCACTGCACCCAGCCTTTGCTTCAACGTTTTGGTGTAACGGCCACTTGCCGCGCCTCTTTTGCGATGTACAACACCATGGCAGAGGTTGATAAATTGGCCGAAGCGCTTATCTCTGCTCAGAGGATATTCACGTGACCGACACTTTGACTGCTAATGCTCCCGACATGTCTGCCATCCCTGCCGATGAATTGGCGCGGATGACGGATGATATTGTGGCGGCTCTCAAGACAGTTTACGATCCTGAAATCCCTGTCGATATTTATGAGCTTGGCCTCATTTACAAGGTTGATATTGATGACGATCGCAATGTAGCCATTGATATGACACTCACAGCGCCGGGTTGCCCCGTTGCAGGTGATATGCCGGGTTGGGTGGAAAATGCGGTCTCCACAGTGGGTGGTGTGGCCAGCGTTAAAGCCAGAATTACGTTTGATCCGCCATGGGATCATTCACGCATGAGTGAAGAAGCTCGCATGGCAATGAATATGTGGTAGGATGTTGAAATGGAACAAGCTCAAGCACGACCCAGACCTCAAGTGATGAAAGTGACGGATGCCGCGGCAGCCCGCATTGCCGAGTTGATGGCGCGAGGCGAAGGTGTTGGCCTGCGCGTTGGCGTGAAAAACGGCGGCTGCGCTGGCATGGAATATACGATGGAGTGGGCAGCAGAGCAGGGCAAATTTGACGAAGTGGTTGAGGACAAGGGTGCGAAGATTTTGATCGACCCCAAAGCCATTATGTTTCTATTGGGCACTGAAATGGATTTTCAATCGTCGGCGTTGAAATCAGGGTTCGTATTTAACAACCCAAACCAGGTTTCGGCCTGCGGCTGTGGTGAAAGTGTGCAGATCGTTCCTGTGTCGCAGTGAGTGCTACCGTCGAACATGTGCTGGAGCAAATGGCGGGCTTCGGCGCTGTCACTACCAGAAAGATGTTTGGAGCCGTTGCTCTGTATCATGTGGGTCTGATCTTTGGCATGGTTGATGATGACGTGCTTTATCTCAAGGGCGACGATGTTCTGAAGCCCGAGTTTGAGAAAGAAAATTTGGGCCAATTCACTTACGAATCTAAATCTGGTGGCCGCACAGCCATGAGTTACTGGCGCGCACCCGAACGCTGCTTGGATGACGAAAGTGAAATGAAACTTTGGTGTCACAAAGCCTACGAAGCTGCTTTGCGCACCCAGAAACCAACTCGGAATAAAAAAGTCTAAAGTTTGCGTACTGGCGCTCTGGTTTTTGGACCGGTGAATTCAATGCCTACTGTATCAATTCGCCGCCAGGCGACACGGGCATTTCTGATTGTGTTTTCAGTTGGCAACAGAAAACGAAATTCATTTGGGATGGCCTTTGGATCGCCGCAAATTAATTTGGCTCCCGTTTCTGATAAATCCCGCACTGTGCAATCAATCACCGACCACTGATTCATATTCACAACTTTGCACGATTTTAGAACACGCGACCGCGCAGCGCCGCGTTTGTTATCAGTTGTTGTCGGTTCCAAAATAGTCACAAAATCCCTCGGCTGAAACACTAGCAGCCAAAGGTTATGATTTTGTAACTAAAAGGCGGACGTCTTAACGCTTCGTTAGGAAGGCAGGCATGTTGCCGCTGTGAAAGCCTGCGTCATTTGGGGCGTCGTTGTCATCACGCACAAAACGTGGGCGTCGCTCTGGTCTTTGTTCTGATCTTGGTCCTGATCTTGGCTCGCGCTTTTCGACTGGAGCTTCGGCTTTCGGCGGCGGTGGAGCATCGGCAACGACTTCTTGTGGTGCCTTCTCCGCCGGTTTTGCTGCCTTGCCGCGTCCACGGCCCCGTTGCTCAGGGCGGGCAGGTTTTTCAGTTTCTTCGACAGGTCCATTGTCGAAATAGGGCAGTTCTTTGTCTATCAGCGTTTCAATGGCCTTGAGATATTTGGCTTCTTCGCGCGTCACCATGGTGAAGGCGGCACCTTCGCGGCCTGCGCGACCGGTGCGGCCAATGCGGTGAACGTAATCTTCAGCGTGAATAGGCACATCGAAGTTAAACACATGGCTTACTTCTGGAATGTCCAAACCGCGGGCTGCCACATCTGAAGCAATGAGGTAGGTCACTTCATTGTTACGAAATGCATTGAGCATTTTGAGTCGTGCTGATTGGTCCATATCGCCGTGCAGGGCACCGGCATTAAATCCATGCTTGGTCAGTGATTTTTCAAGCAGGGCAACGGTGGTCTTGCGATTGGAAAAAATGATCGCATTTTGCACGTTGGTTTGCGTGCGGAGCAAGCTGCGCAGCGCATCACGCTTGGCGGCGGCTTCGTGCGGCGCTTTAACCAGCATTTGTGTGATGGTCTCAACGGTAGAACCACGCGCTGCTGTTTCAATGCGCACGGGGTTGTGGAGGAACTGCGATGTGACGCGCTGAATTTCTGGCGGCATCGTGGCCGAGAAAAACATTGTTTGTTTTGTGAATGGCAATAGCTTACAGATTTTTTCAATATCGGGCATGAAGCCCATATCCAGCATCCGGTCGGCTTCATCGATCACAAGCATTTCAATGCTGGTCATCAGCAAGCGGCCACGCTCAAAATGGTCAAGCAGGCGGCCCGGTGTTGCAATTACCACATCGGCGCCACGATCTATTTTCGCAGCTTGTGGTTCAAACGAAACGCCACCGATGAGTAGGGCGACGGTCAATTTGTGGTTTTTACCGAGAGTCGCGAAGGATTCTTCAACTTGCGCTGCAAGCTCGCGCGTGGGTTCTAAAATCAATGTTCGCGGCATTCTGGCGCGCGCCCGGCCTTTTTCCAGCATGGAAAGCATGGGTAGAACGAAGGCGGCAGTCTTGCCGGAGCCCGTTTGGGCCAAGCCCAACACATCTTTGCGCTGCAAGGCGTGGGGAATTGCTTCAGCTTGAATAGCTGTTGGTGTGGTGTAACCGGCGGCGGTCACAGCTTCAAGCACTTTGGGGCTCAGGCCCAGGTCAGAAAAATTCATGTAGTTCAGAAAAACCATTCCGGCGAAAATTAAAATTAGAGGCACCACATGGGCATTCGCCATTGCCGGGGTGTCAGATGGGTTTGCGATAGGGGGAATTTTCACAGAAGTCAAATTAACCCGTGAATTTTAGTTTATTTTAGGGAATTTTAGTGTCTTGCAATTCAGCATTTTAATTTTTCATTAACCATCAACCGTCAGTTTGTGAGTCTCACAATTGGAGGGGAAACTAGATGAATAAATTATCTGCGGAATTTTTTGGAACATTTTGGTTGGTTTTGGGTGGTTGCGGCAGTGCTGTTTTGGCCGCTGCATTTCCGGGCGTAGGAATTGGCTTGATGGGCGTTTCGTTGGCATTTGGTTTGACCGTTCTGACTATGGCTTATGCAGTAGGCGGAATTTCTGGCGGACATTTTAATCCTGCTGTTTCAATTGGTTTGGCCACAGCAGGGCGTATTTCTTGGAGCCAAGTTCCTTCATATATTGTGGCGCAGGTAGCAGGTGGTATTGCTGGCGCTTTGGTGCTCTATCTGATTGTAACAGGCAAAGCGGATTATGCCGGAGTGGGTGGCTTTGCGTCGAACGGTTACGGCGATCTTTCACCTGGCAAATTCTCAATGTTGGCTGCATTGATCACTGAAGTGGTGATGACCGCGTTTTTCTTGATCATCATTCTCGGCGCCACTGGTAAAAAATCAGTTGCTGGTTTCGCACCGATTGCCATTGGTCTGACCTTGACTCTCATTCACTTGATTTCGATTCCGGTGACCAACACATCCGTTAATCCAGCGCGCTCTATTGCTGTGGCTATATTTGCAGGCGGTGGAGCCATGCAGCAAGTTTGGTTGTTCATTGTTGCGCCGATTGTTGGGGCAATTCTCGGAGCGCTCATTCATAAATCATTTTTGACGGAAGATTGAGTTCTAATAGTTAAGAAAAAGGCGGGAACTAATTCCCGCCTTTTTTGTTTACCCATGCAGATCGAACCGATCAAGATTCATCACTTTGGCCCAAGCCGCAGCAAAGTCAGCCGCGAACTTTTTCTGCGCGTCATCTTGCGCATACACTTCGGCGATGGCCCGCAGTTGCGAGTTTGAACCGAACACCAAGTCGGCCCTAGTCGCGGTCCATTTCAAATCACCAGTCGCGCGATCACGGCCTTCGAAAATGTCGGCTGCTTCAGACTTTGGCTTCCAGGTTGTGCGCATATCGAGCAAATTCACAAAAAAATCATTGGTCAATGCTTCTGGCTGCTTTGTGAAAACGCCGTGCTGAGCACCGCCAACATTGGCATTGAGAACCCTCAACCCACCTACTAGAACCGTCATTTCCGGTGCTGTGAGGGTTAGCAATTGTGCGCGATCAATCAGCATTTCTTCGGCCGATACGGTGTATGCGGGTTTAAGATAGTTGCGGAAACCATCGGCATGGGGTTCAAGAAACGAGAACGAAAGCACATCTGTTTGTTCTTGAGAAGCATCACCACGTCCCGGCGTAAATGGAACTTCGATGTCATGGCCAGCAACCTTGGCCGCTTTCTCAATGGCTGCGGAACCAGCAAGCACAATCAGATCTGCCATCGACACCATTTTACCGCCAGATTGTGCGGCGTTAAATGTCTTCTGGATATTTTCAATCGTGTTCAACACTTGGGCCAATTGTGCAGGTTGGTTAACAGCCCAATCTTTTTGCGGGGCAAGACGAAGGCGTGCGCCATTCGCGCCGCCGCGTTTATCAGACCCACGGAACGTGGAAGCAGATGCCCATGCGGCACCCACAAGTTGCGACACAGATAGGCCCGAAGCCAAGACCGAATGCTTGAGTGCAGCGATATCAGTGACGTCAATCAATCTGTGCTTTACGTCAGGAATTGGATCTTGCCAGATTAAGTCTTCAGCAGGCACCATTGATCCAAGATAGCGAATGGTGGGGCCCATATCGCGGTGCGTGAGCTTGTACCAAGCGCGGGCAAAAGCATCAGCAAATTGATCAGGGTTTTGGTGGAAGCGCCGCGAGATAACTTCGTATGCTGGGTCAACTCGCAAGGCAAGATCAGATGTGAGCATGGTTGGGGCGTGGCGTTTAGATGGGTCATGGGCATCTGGAATTGTACCAGCCCCTTTGCCATCTTTCGGCTGCCATTGGTGGGCACCAGCGGGGCTCTTGGTCAATTCCCATTCAAAGCCAAACAGAATGGAGAAATAGTCGTTGCTCCACTGTGTTGGCTTTGTCGTCCACGTGACTTCAAGTCCGGACGTAATCGCATCACCGCCAGAACCAGTGCCATGGCTTGAAAGCCAGCCGAGACCTTGAGCTTCCAAAGCTGCTCCTTCAGGTTCCACACCCACATGGGTTGTAGGGCCTGCGCCATGGGTTTTCCCAAATGTATGACCACCAGCAATTAATGCCACGGTTTCTTCGTCATCCATGGCCAT